>NHKK02000032.1 GCA_002169475.2 Candidatus Pelagibacter sp. TMED239 | reverse complement strand
CAAGAGATAATAAGAGAACAGACAAATTTATAGTCAAGAGAAGAAACAAAAGGAAGGATACTAAATAATGGCTAGAGCAGTATGGAAAGGACCTTTTGTAGAAGAAAGTTTAATGAATAAAGTTGATAAATATAAAGATGATCCAAAAAAAATTCCTATTAAAACATGGTCAAGAAAATCTACTATTTTGCCAGATTTTGTAGGGGTAAGTTTTCAGATTTATAATGGTAAAAAATTTATACCTATTACAGTATCTGAAGATATGGTCGGTCATAAATTAGGTGAGTTTGCACCAACAAGAACTTTTTTTGGTCATACACCAGCTGATAAAAAGGCAAAACCAGCTACTGCAGAGGATAAGAAGTAATCATGGGCAAAAAAAAGAAAATCGATAAAAATAAAGATAAAACAGTGAGATCTATAAATAATAATATTCGATCTAGTGTTAGAAAACTTAATCCTATTTTAAAAGGTATTGTGGGAAAAAAAGTTGAAATCGCTATTAGAGATCTAGAGTTTTCAGAAAAAAGAATTACTAAAGATATTCGAAAAACTATAAATTCAGCTGTAGCAAACGCTGAAAATAATTTTCAGTACGACATTGACGGTTTAATTATAAAAGAAGCTTATTGTGGAAAAAAAATTATCATGAAAAGGTTTAGACCAAGAGCAAAAGGGAGAGCAGCATCTATTATGAAACCATATTCTAGTGTTACAATAATATTATCAGAAGCTAAACAAACGGAGAGTCATGGGGCAAAAAGTTAATCCTGTAGGTTTTAGATTGGGCGTAAACAGAGGCTGGGACTCTGTTTGGTATGCAAAAAAGAAAGATTTTGGCAATTACTTAATAGAAGATTTTAAGATAAGGGAATACATCAAAAAAAATGTAATAAATTCTGGTGTTTCGAAAGTAATGATAGAAAGAACATCAAATAAATGCTTTGTAACAATTTATACATCAAGACCTGGCTTTGTAATTGGTAAAAAAGGTAGCGATATTGATAAGATTAAAAGCAATTTATCAAAATTTACAACAAATGAAATTAATTTAAATATCAAAGAAGTTAAAAAGCCAGAAACAAATTCATATCTGGTTGCTGAAAATATAGCTCAACAATTAGTTAAAAGAATATCATACAGAAGAGCAATGAAACGAGCTATGCAGTCATGCATTAGACTTGGGGCAAAAGGAATTAAAGTTTCAGTTAGTGGTAGATTAGGTGGAAATGAAATTGCAAGAACAGAGTGGTTAAGAGACGGAAGTATTCCTTCTCATACATTGAGAGCAGATATTGATTATGCTGAAGCTGAAGCCTTAACTACATATGGAATTATTGGAATTAAAGTTTGGATATACAAAGGTGAAGTTTTTGCAAAAGAATTTAGTCAAGAAACAAATAAAGTAACACCAAAAGAAGGTAAAGAATAATGCTTCAACCAGTCAGAACTAAATGGAGAAAAGCACATAAAGGCAGAATTCATGGAACAGCCACAAGGGCAAGTTCTATTAATTATGGTGCTTATGCACTTAAAGCTTTACAGCCTGAAAGAATAACTGGAAAGCAAATAGAAGCAGCTAGAGTAGCCTTAACAAGGCATATGAAAAGACAAGGTAGAGTATGGACCAGAATTTTTCCAAATATCCCAGTATCAAAAAAACCAATAGAGGTTCGAATGGGTAAAGGAAAAGGTTCACCAGAATATTTTGCATGTAGAGTTAANCCAGGAAGAATTTTATTTGANGTTGATGGTGTTTCNGAACANATTGCAAAAGAAGCNCTTTATAAAGCCTCTGCTAAATTACCTATTAAAACNAAAACAATAAANAGATATTCTTAAGATGAAAAAACAAGAAATTAAAAAATTAACNAAAGACGAAATTTTGAAAAATATTGATAANTTAAAAAAAGATCTTTTTAATTTTAGATTTCAAAAAATAAANTCACANGTAACAAATCCTTCTAAAATAGGTCAAACNAAAAAAACAATAGCAAGATTAAAAACAAAANTNAAAGGAAATATAAATGCCTAAGAAAATTTTAAAAGGTGTAGTAATAAGTGANAANCCAAATAAAACTATTACAGTTATGGTTGAAAGAAAATATTCACACCCNGTTCTTAAAAAAGTAATTAAAGTCAGAAAAAACTATAATGCTCATGATGAAAATAATAAATTTAAAACTGGTGATAAAGTTTCNATAATTGAAAGNAAACCATTTTCAAAAAANAAAAAATTTCAAGTAATGGANAATTTAAAATAATGATTGGTGTTCAAACAGANTTATTAGTTGCAGANAATACNGGAGCAAAGAAAATTGAATGTATTAAGGTGCTAGGAGGATCTAAAAGAAGATATGCAAGTATAGGAGATACTATAGTTATCGCTATAAAAGAAGCTATACCAAAAGGTAAAGTTAAAAAAGGTACTGTTCACAAAGCTGTCGTTGTAAGAGTAAAAAAAGGTATTCATAGAAGCGATGGTTCAAAAGTAAAATTTGATAATAATGCTGCAGTTTTAGTAGATGACAAAGGTGAACCAGTTGGAACTAGAATTTTTGGTCCAGTTACAAGAGAACTAAGAAATAAAGGTCAAATGAAAATTATTTCTTTAGCACCGGAGGTTTTATAAAAATGATTAAAAAAGGTTTAAAAGTAAGAGTTTTAACAGGAAAAGACAAAAAAAAAGAAGGCGAAGTAATTGAAATTGATAGAGCAAACAATAGAGCAAAAGTAAAAGAAATAAATATGGTAAAAAAACATATTAAAACNACAAAAGAAAAAAAAGGTGGAATAGTATCTAAAGAAAATTTTATCCATATATCTAATTTAAAATTAATTGATGAAAAAGCAGTTAAAAAAACAGCGGTTAAAAAATAATGACACCAAGATTAAAAGAAATTATTAATAAAGAAATTCAACCAGCTTTAAAAGATCATTTTAAGTTTAAAAATATCTATATGGTTCCTAAAATAGAAAAAGTTATATTAAACATGGGGTTAGGTATTGATGCGGCAGATTCAAAAATATTAAAATCATGCGAAGAAGATATGGCTAAAATCACTGGACAAAAACCCGTAATTACAAAATTTAAAAAATCAGTCGCTAACTTTAAAACAAGAAAAGGGTCAAATGCTGGCTTAAAAGTAACACTTAGAAAAAATAAAATGTATGAGTTTTTAGATAGACTTGTAAATATTGCTTTACCAAGAATTAAAGACTTTAGAGGCCTATCAACTAAAGGATTTGATAAATTTGGCAACTATACTTTTGGTATAAAAGAACACATTATATTTCCTGAAGTAAGTTTTGATAGAGCTGATAAAGTTAGAGGGTTAGATGTAGTTATTGTAATCAAAGCAATAAGTAAAGAGCATAGTTTTGCTTTATTAGAAAAAGTAAACTTCCCATTTATTAAAAAAGGAGACAATTAAATATGGCTAAATTAAGCGCTATAAANAAAAATAANAGTAGAATAAAACTTTCNGAAANNCTTTATAANAAAAGNCAAGCNTTAAANAAAATCATTATGGATAAAAAAATTTCATTAGAAGAAAGATTTAAAGCACAACAGAAACTTTCAAAATTACCAAGAAANTCNTCTAAAACTAGAGTTATGAATAGATGNGAAATAACAGGAAGACCNCATGGAGTTTACAGAAAATTAAAAATTTCAAGAATTGCTTTAAGGCAATTAGGATTACAAGGAAANATACCTGGCTTGGTTAAATCAAGNTGGTAGAAAGGAAAATTATGAGTTTAAGTGACCCAATTGGAGATATGATAGCAAGAGTTAAAAATGCTCAAGCTCGAAATCATAAAAAAGTTGAACTTCCATCTTCAAATTTTAAAACTAAAATTGCTGATATTTTAAAGAACGAAGGTTTTATAAAAGATTTTAAAATTAATGAAGATGATAAAAAACCAACATTATCATTAGAATTAAAATACCATTCTGGCAATCCAGTTATAAGTGCTTTTGAACGTGTATCTAAACCTGGTAGAAGAATTTTTTCAAGTGCCGAAGGTTTACCGAAAATTAATAATGGTTTAGGTATAGCTATAGTGTCAACACCAAAAGGTGTTATGACTGATATAGATGCAAGAAAGCAACGTGTTGGTGGCGAGATAATTTGTAGGGTATTTTAATGTCTAAGATAGGAAAAATAAATATAGCAATTCCAGAAAAAGTTAAAGTCGTTTTAGCTGGTAACATCATTAATATTGAAGGACCATTAGGAAAAAAATCAATTAACATCGATTTAGACATATTTAATTTGGATATTAAAGAAGGTAAGGAAATATCAATAAAACCAAAAAAAATAGATCAAAATTCTAAAAGATTATGGGGAATGAATAGAAGTTTAATTAATAATGCAGTAGTTGGATCCAGCACAGGATATGAAAAAATTTTAGAGCTTATTGGCGTTGGTTATAGGGCTGCATTAAAAGGTAATAAGTTAAATCTACAACTTGGTTATAGCCACGATATTGATTTTGATATACCTGAAGGGATAAAAATTGTCGTAGAAAAACAAACTACTTTAAAAATTACAGGACATGATAAACAGTTAGTTGGATCTGTTGCGTCAAAAATTAAAACCTTTAGAAAAATTGAGCCTTATAAAGGAAAAGGTATTAGAGAAAAAGGACAGTATGTACTTAAAAAAGAAGGAAAGAAAAAATAATGAAATTAAATACGAATATTAGAAAAAGATTTAGAGTAAGTAATAAAGTAAAAAAAGTATCATCTAGTGATAGATTTAGATTAAGCATTTCAAGATCATCAAAAAATATTTCAGCACAAATAATTGATGATATTAATAAAGTTACATTATTGTCAGCTTCATCAGTAGAAAAAGATTTAAGAACAGGAACAAAAGTAAATAAAACCGAACTTTCTAAAATTGTAGCGTTAAAACTGGCTAAAAAAGCTCAAGAAAAGAAAATAACTAAAATATACTTTGACAGAGGTAGCTATCGATATCACGGAAGAATTAAAGTTTTTGCTGAAACTTTAAGAGAAAATGGAATGGAATTTTAATTATGGACAATTTTAAAGATAAAAAAAACGATGATATTATTGAAAAGTTAGTTCATATCAATCGTATAACAAAAGTTGTAAAAGGTGGGAGGAGATTTGGATTTTCAGCCTTAGTTGTTGTTGGTAATCAAGCGGGCAAAATTGGAATAGCTCACGCTAAAGCAAAACAAGTACCTGATGCTATTAAAAAAGCTAATGAAATGGCTAAACGAAAACTAATACATATTCCATTAAGAGAAGGAAGAACAATACATCACGATGTAAAAGCAAAAGATGGATCTGGCAGAATAGTATTACGAGCAGCATCTAAAGGTACAGGTATTATAGCTGGAGGACCAGTAAGAGCTGTTTGTGAAGTTTTGGGTGTAAAAGATATTGTTGCAAAATCTATGGGAACTTCTAATGCGCATAATGTTATTAGAGCAACAATGAAAGCATTATTGAAACAAAATTCACCAAAACAAATTTCAGCTATTAGAAATAAAAAAATTTCAGAAGTAATTGAAAAAAGAGGATAATGACGATTTTAAATAATATAAAAAAAATAAAAAAACCTAAAATGAGAGTTGGTAGAGGAATAGGTTCTGGCAAAGGCAAAACATCGGGTAGAGGTGTTAAGGGTCAAAAATCAAGATCAGGGGTCGCTATTAAAAGTTTTGAAGGTGGTCAAATGCCTTTATATAGAAGACTACCTAAAAGAGGATTTAATCCAGTTTCAAGAGAAAATATTGCAATATTAAATTTGGAAAAGATTCAGTCTTATATAGATAAAAAAAATATAAAAACAAGTGAAGTTATCAATTCTCAATTATTAAAAAAATTGAAACTTATAAATAAAAATTCAAAAAAATTAAAAATATTAGGATCTGGAGAAGTTAAAGAAAAAATTAATATTGAAGCTGATTTAGCATCAAAATCAGCAATATCAAAACTGGAAAAAATTGGTGGGTCTATTCAATTAAAAAAGTAATTAACTTAAATGAGCGCTTCAACATCAACAACTGACTTAAGAAATAGAATAATATTTACTATATTTATTTTGTCTGTTTATAGATTTGGAACATTTGTTCCATTGCCCGGTATAGACCCAGAGCAATTAAAGATTTTAATGGAAGGTAATCAAAAAGGATTGTTGGGAATGTTTAATGTTTTTGCTGGAGGTGCTATAAGTAGAATGGCTATATTTGCTCTAGGTATAATGCCATATATTTCATCAGCAATTATAGTTCAGTTACTAACAGGTGTTTCCGATTATTTTAAAAATTTAAAAGCACAAGGTGAAATTGGTAGAGCCAAAATAACTCAAATAACAAGATATGGAACGGTTTTATTAGCCACTGTTCAGGGTTATGGACTTTCAGTCGGCCTAGAGTCTTCTGCTGATCTGGTTATTAATCCAGGAACTTTTTTTAAAATTTCAACAGTTACAACAATTGTTGCAGGTACTTTGTTCCTAATGTGGTTAGGTGAACAAATAACGCAAAGAGGTATTGGAAATGGAATTTCTTTAATAATATTTGCAGGAATTGTTGCTGAAATACCAAGAGCTTTAGTTACTACTTTTGAATTAGGCAGAACAGGCGCTGTATCAACATTTTTGATTTTAATGATATTTGTTCTATTAATTGCAACTATTTTATTTGTAGTCTTTATGGAAAGAGCATTAAGAAAAATTTTGATTAATTATCCAAAAAGACAAATGGGAAATAAAATGTATGGTGGTGAGTCTTCTCATTTACCATTAAAAATTAATCAAGCTGGAGTTATACCAGCTATTTTTGCTTCAGCTCTATTATTGTTACCTGTAACATTTTCAAACTTTTCTTTATCAAATAATGAAACTTTTTTAAATATAAGCTCTTATTTTACTCAAGGACAACCTCTGTATATGCTTCTATATGCTTCAGGAATAATATTTTTCACATTTTTTTATACTTCAATAACATTTAATCCAACCGAAACAGCAGACAATTTAAGAAAATATGGTGGTTTTGTTCCAGGAATTAGACCAGGTGAAAGTACAGCTTTATATATTGAAAATATTCTAACAAAACTAACAACTATTGGTGCTTTATATTTAACTTTAGTTTGTTTGATGCCAGAATTTTTAATTGCAAATTATCCAATCCCCTTTTATTTAGGTGGAGCTTCAATTTTGATTGTTGTTGTTGTTGCAATTGATACAGTTACACAAATACAAACAAGATTAATGAGTTCTCAATATGAGCAATTAATCAAGAAAACAAAATTCGGTAAGTAAGTGAATATTATTTTATTTGGGCCTCCCGGCGCAGGTAAAGGAACTCAAGCTCAAAATATTGTAGAAAAATTTAATTTAATTCAAATATCTACAGGTGATTTATTAAGAAATGAAATTAAAAACAAAACTGATATTGGAATGGAAATTGAAGATACAATTTCCAAAGGTGATTTTGCAACAGATGAAATTATTGACAGATTGTTAAAAAATAAAGTAACAAATTCTGATATTAAAAATAAAATTATTTTCGATGGTTATCCAAGGTCATTAAGTCAGGCTAAAAATTTAGATTTATTGTTAAATAACTCAAATCAAAAAATAGATTTTATTTTTTTTCTGAATGTAAACAAAGAAACAATAATAAAAAGAATAGAGAAGAGAAAAATTTTAGAAAAAAGATCAGATGATAATTTAAATACTATTCTTAAAAGGTATGATACTTATATGGAAACAACTAGACCTGTATTAGATTTCTATTCTAAAAATCAAAATTTTTACGAAATTGATGGAAGTGAAGAAATTGATGTAATTTCAAGTAAAATTGAGCAAATACTAAGAGTATAATCCATTGACTTTAAAAGAACTTCTTATATAAAAGGCACAAAATTATCACAAAATTATGGCTCGTATAGCAGGTATCAATATTCCACAAAATAAACTTGTTCACATAGGTTTAACGTATATCTATGGCATCGGCGACAAGTTTTCACAAAAAATTTGTTCTTCACTAGAAATTCCAAGAGCAAAAAGAATTAACGAATTAACTGATGATGAAATTCTTAAGATAAGAGAATTTATTGATCAAAATTTTAAAGTTGAAGGAGACTTAAGAAGAGATTATTCATTAAGCATTAAAAGACTTATAGATCTTGCATGTTACAGGGGAACTAGACATAGAAAAAAGTTACCTGTTAGGGGACAAAGAACTAGATGTAACGCAAGAACTCGAAAAGGTAAAGCAATAGCTATTGCTGGAAAAAAATTAACTCCAACTAAAAAATAATTATGTCTAAAGCTGATAAAGTTGAAAATAAAGATCAGAAAGATGAAAAATTAATTAAAAAAGTTAAAAAAAGTTCTTATTCCAAAAAAAAGAAAGTTAAAAAAAATATTTTAAATGGAATAGCGTATGTTCAGTCTACTTTTAACAATACAATAATTTCTATTGCTGATACTGATGGTAACATAATTTCATGGGCTTCCTCAGGGCAAAAAGGATTTAAAGGATCTAGAAAATCTACGCCTTATGCCGCTCAAATAGCTGCAGACGCAGCAGCTTCAAAAGCTTTAGAATTTGGAATGAAAACTTTGTCTGTTGAAGTTAAGGGGCCAGGTTCAGGACGTGAAACAGCTTTAAGAGCTTTACAAGCAAGAGGATTTAAAATTTTATCAATTAAAGACACAACGCCTATGCCTCATAATGGTACAAGACCACCAAAAAAAAGGAGAGTTTAATGGAAGTAGAAAATGTAAATGTTAAAAATTGGAAATCACTAATTAAACCAGCAAAATTAGATGTAAAAATTAGTGATGACCTAACGCATGCAAAAATTATTGCTGAACCACTAGAGAAAGGTTATGGCTTAACTTTAGGAAATTCTTTAAGAAGGATTTTGTTATCTTCAATAAGAGGCGCAGCTGTAACATCAGTACAAATAGACGGAGTTTTACATGAATTCACTTCGATAAAAGGTGTTAGAGAAGATGTGACAGATATTGTTTTAAATGTTAAATCACTTGCATTAAAATGTAATTCAGAGGGTACAAAAAAACTTATTTTAGATGCTAAAGGCCCTGGTGAAATAAAAGCATCCGATATTTCTGAAGTCGCTGATGTTGAAATTTTAAATCCAGATTTAGTTATTTGTAATCTTGACGAAAAAACTAATTTTCATATGGAAATGAATGTTAATACAGGTAAGGGTTACGTTCCAGCAGAATTAAATAAGCCCGAGGAGCCACCACTTGGTCTCATAGCAATAGACTCGCTTTATAGCCCAGTAAAAAAAGTATCATACTCAATTAGTACAGCCAGAGAAGGTAAGGCCCTAGATTATGATAAATTAATTATGGAAGTTGAAACAAATGGTTCAATTTCAGCTGAAGACGCAGTAGCATATTCTGCTAGAATTTTTCAAGACCAATTAAAAATGTTCATCAATTTTGACGAACCTGTAGAAACAGCTGTAAAAGAAGTTTCTACTGAACCAGAATTTAATAAAAATTTATTAAGAAAAGTTGATGAATTAGAGCTTTCTGTAAGATCAATGAATTGTCTAAAAAATGATAATATTATTTACATTGGTGATTTAGTTCAAAAATCAGAAGGAGAAATGCTTAGAACACCAAATTTCGGAAGAAAATCACTAAATGAAATTAAAGAAGTATTAACTGGTATGTCTTTATATTTAGGCATGGAAATACCT
Organism: Candidatus Pelagibacter sp. TMED239; assembly: GCA_002169475.2. The sequence goes on along the minus strand of NHKK02000032.1, from coordinate 7,310 downwards.
AATTGGCCTCCAGATAATATTGCTGAAATGTCCAAAAAACTAGAGGAAGCAATCTAATGAGACATAGAATGGCAAACAAGAAGTTAAACAGAACTTCAGAGCATAGAAAAGCTCTTTTAAAGAATATGTTAAATTCTTTAATTAAGTATGAACAAATTAAAACAACTTTACCAAAAGCTAAGTTTTTAAAGCCACAAGCTGACAAAATTATAACTTTAGGAAAAAAAGAAACTTTACAAACTACAAAAATGTTAGTTTCTCAATTACAGGATATAAAATCAGCTAATAAAGTTAAAAAAACTCTTTCTAAACGATATGAGAAAAGAAATGGCGGATATACTAGAATAATTAAAGCAGGATTTAGATATGGTGATAATGCACCAATGGCCATTATTGAATTTGTAGATAGAGATGTAGAAGCAAAAAGAGTAGATAAAAAGAAAAAAGAAGTATCCAAAGAAACACCAGCACTTGAAGAAAAAAAACAAGCAACAGCTTAAATTTTAAATCATGAATAAGTCTTACATCGTTGATTCAACGTGTAATGATATGCGTATTGATCGATGGATCAGATTAAAAATAGGTAAAATACCTCAAAGTCTTGTAGAAAAATATTTGAGACTAGGAAAGATAAAATTAAATAAAAAAAAAATTAAAAGTTCACACAAAATTAAATTCAACGATAAAATTAATTTATTTAATATAAACTTTACAGAAAAATTAGTTCAAAAAAAAATTAAATTTGAGCCTTCAAAAGAAATTATTAAATCAAATGAAGAACAAATAATTGATAACAATGATAAGTTTGTAGTTTTAAACAAAAGCACAGGTATTTCAGTTCAAGGAGGAACTAAATCAAAAAAAAATCTTGTTGATATATTCNCTAAAAGTGAAATTTTTANTGGNACAAAACCTTATTCNGTTCATAGATTGGATAANGATACNTCTGGTGTTTTTATTATGGCNAAATCAAGAGAAAGTGCTCAATTATTAACTTCATTATTTAGGTTANGAAAAGTTCANAAAACTTATTTAGCAATATGTCATGGNGAAATATTTAAAAATTCAGGNGANTGGAATGATGATTTAATNAGATATGATGGTAAAAAAAAAATAATTGANAAAGCTAAAACTNTTTATAGAGTTATTGATAAAAATGCNGAAGCTAGTTTAGTNGAATTNAAACCTATTACAGGTCGTAAACATCANCTTAGAAAACANCTATANGNAATAGGAAATTCAATTTTTGGAGATAAGAAATATAAANNATCTAACTCANATAGAGGTCTTAATAAAAATTTAATGCTTCATTCATATCAAATAAAATTTATTATTAATGACATTAAACATACTTATACAGCTTTATTACCAGATTATTTCAAAAAACTGCTTAAATCAAAAAGACTTAATTTTTCAAATTTAAAATAAAATTTTCTACTAATTTTTTTTCTATATTTGAATAATCCTGATTTATAATTTTTTTTAAATTGGTTACACCTTTATTAGAAATACCGCAGGGAATTATTTTTTTATATTGATTAAGATTATTATTTATATTTATTGAAAAACCATGATACGCAATCCATTTGCTGACACGAATCCCGATTGCAGCAACTTTTTTTATTTCTGTATTATCTTTATACCAAATTCCAATATTATTTTTATCAGAAAAAGTTTCAATGTTATAAAATTTTAATGTTTTAATAATTGTATTTTCAATTATTGAGATAAGTTTTCTTATATCCTTTTTTTTTCTTAAATCTAAAACAAAATAACAAATTAATTGACCGGGTCCGTGATAAGTTATTTTGCCACCTCTATTTGACTTTAATATTTGTATAGATTTATCTAATATCTCATTTTTATTATAACTAGTTCCTGCAGTGAAAATTTTCTTATGCTGCAAAGTCCAAATTAGATCTTTTTCATTATTTTCATATATATCCTTTAATCGAGCTTCTAAAAGATTAATTGCATCAAAATAATTTACTGGTTTTACTGACTTTTTGATCTCAATGTTCATTTATAAATTGTATTATTTTTATTATGTATTAATAGTGCAAATCTAAAATATAGGTAGATTTATGTCTTTAACTAAAAAAACTAAAGATAAAAAAGTAAATTTTGAGTTTAATAAAGAGTATATCAGAGTTGTTACTTCTAAAATAGCTAACAATGATGCTCAATTTATTACAAATTCTTTTAATGAAATGCACCCTGCTGATGCTGCAGACATTATTGAACATTTAAGTCAAAATGATAGGGAAAGTTTAATTAAACTTAATAATTTTAATATTGACCCAGAAGTATTCGTTGAATTAAATGAGTCTATTCAATCAGAAATAACGACTTATCTATCACCCGACTCTATAGCAGGCATTCTATCAAATTTAGAGTCAGACGATGCAATTTCAATTTTAGAAAATGTCCCTGAAAAAGATAAAAACTCTATTCTAAGTTCTTTACCTCCTAAAGATCGTTTTGCACTTTTAGAAAGTTTGAGTTATCCAGAAGACACTGCGGCACGTCTTATGCAAAGAGAATTTACCGCAATTCCAAGTAATTGGTCTGTAGGTCAAACAATTGATTATTTAAGAGAAAACAAAGATCTTCCTGAGGAATTTTTAGAAATTTTTATTATAAATGAGGATTTTAAACCAATTGGTACAGTACCATCTTATAAGGTTTTAACGTCACCTAGAGATACTAAAATGATAACTATAATGTCCGAGTCTCAATTATTAATTCCAGTTGATATGGATAAAGAAGAAGTTGCCAATTTATTTGAAAATTACAATCTTAATTCTGCAGCAGTTATAGATAAAAGTAATAAACTAGTTGGTATGATAATGAACGATGATGTCTTGACAGTTTTGAGAGAAGAAGCAGAAGAAGATACTTTAAGATTAGCTGGTGTAGGTGACGAAGAAATTACTGACGGAGTAGTTACGAAGACAAAAAGAAGATTTAATTGGCTTTTGTTAAATTTATTTACAGCATTTTTAGCTACGTGGTGTATTAGTTTATTTGGAGCTACAATAGAACAAATGGTAGTATTAGCATTTTTAATGCCAATTGTTGCTTCGATGGGTGGAAATGCTGGAATGCAAACATTAGCAGTAACCGTTCGTACAATTGCTACTAATGATCTTAATCAAAATAATTTTTCATCAAATGTATTTAAAGAATTTTCAATTGGTATTTTAAATGGAATTATTTTTGCAATAATTAGTGCATTTATTGTTCAAGTTTGGTTTCAAGATAGTACTCTTTCAATCATCATTGCTATATCAATGGTTTTAACCATGATCATAGCAGGTTTATTTGGCATTCTGGTTCCATTTACTCTAAAAAAAATGAATATTGACCCAGCTATTGCATCCAGTGTTTTTGTAACAACTATTACTGATGTAATTGGATTTGTTTCATTTTTAGGTGTTGGAGCATATTTTTTATAAAATTAAAAATTATCAATTAATCTGACATCATTAAGGTAATAAGAAATAAAAATTTTTGATTTAAACGATTTATTTGAAGTTAATAGACTCTTTTCATATCTATTTTCTAGGTATTCTATATTTATTTTAAAATTTTTTTGTAATTTATTTTTTTCATCTGTTAGAAATTTTTTTATATTTTTTTTATTTTTTATAGTTTTTTTTAAAATAAATAATTTTTTTGCTAATTTCCTAGCAATATCTAATTCTTTTTTATTAAATAAATTATTCCTAGATGAAAGAGCAAGTTTGTCTTTATCTCTAATTGTTTTGCAAGAAATTATTTTAGTTTTATATTTTTTTTCGATGAAATTTTTAACTAAAAATAATTGTTGAAAATCTTTGTTACCCATAAAAATTTTATTTGGCTTTATTAAATTAGTCAATCTATCCATTACATCTAAAACTCCTTCAAAATGGCCTTTTCTANATTTTGCGCATAAAANTTTATCTTTTTTATTAANTTTTATTTTTGACTTTCTTTTATAATTATAAATATNTTTNAATTTNGGAATATAAACAAAATCAACTCCTTTAATTTTTTTTATTATTAATAGGTCTTTTTTAATATTACGCGGGTAAGTTTTAAAATCTTTTTTGTTATTAAATTGCTTTGGATTGATAAAAATACTTACAATTGTTTTTTTACATAGTTTTTTTGATTTTTTTATCAAAGAAATATGACCTTTATGGATACCGCCCATTGTAGGAACAAATCCAATATCATTAAAGTGCCTTAATTCTTTATTTAATGTTTGGTTGTTTAATAAAACTTTCATTTGTAATAAAATATTTAATAAGTAAAACATTTAAATGATTAAACAAGCAATTATTCCTTTAGCTGGGCTTGGTACCAGATTATTACCTTTAACTAGTGTTTTTGCTAAAGAGTTATTACCACTTAATGGTAAGCCAGGAATTGAGTACATAATTGATGAATGTATTCAAGCTGGTATCAAAGAAATTATATTTATTATTTCAAAAAAAAAAATAATGATTAAAAATTATTTTTATAACGATAGATTTTATAAAAAATTGATAAAAAAGAAAAAAGATAAAAGAATTATTAAAGAATATAATAAAATTTTAAAGTATAGAAAAATTATAAAATTTGTATATCAAAATAAACCTAAAGGTACAGGTGATGCTGTTCTTAAAACTAAAAAATTTATTAAAGATAATTTTTTTTTAATGTTATTACCTGATGATTTGATTATTAAAAAAAACTGTTCTAGATCAATGATAAGTTCACATAAAAAATTTAAATCATCTATTATGGCGAGTATGACAGTACCTAAAAAATCTGTATCAAGATGGGGTATATATAAATTTAATAGAAAATTAAATAAAACTGATTATTTGATTAAAGATGTTGTTGAAAAACCTAGCATTAAGAAAGCTCCATCTAATAAAGCTGTTATTGGAAGATATATACTGCCTAAATCAATTTTTAAAATACTTGAAAAAACAAAACCTGGTAAAAGTGGTGAATTACATATAACCGATGCTATTCAGTCATTAGTAAATAATAATGAAAAATTTATAGCTCATAATTTTCTTGGAAAATATTTAGATTGTGGATCTATGAATGGTTATATTAAAGCTTCACAAGAGATTGCTAAATTATGAAATTATGTATGATTGGCACTGGTTATGTTGGCTTAGTGAGTGGTGCTTGCTTTTCAGATTTAGGTAATAATGTAATTTGTGTCGATAAAGATAAAAAAAAAATAAACAATCTCAAGAAAGGATTGATACCTATTTTTGAACCGGGTTTAGAAGAATTGGTTGCTAAAAATTATAAAAATAAAAGATTAAATTTTACAAATAATCTAGATAACGCTGTTAAAAAATCAGATATAATTTTTATATGTGTAGGAACCCCATCAAAAAAGAATAGTAAACAGGCTGACCTTAGTCAGATTTTTTCTGTTGTAAAAGACATATCAAAATCGATTAATAAATTTAAAATTGTAATTACCAAATCAACCGTACCTGTTACTACAGGAGATGATATAGAAAAAACTATTTTAAAAAAAGTACCAAGAAATAAATTTTCTGTAGTTTCAAATCCAGAATTTTTAAGAGAAGGAGAAGCTATAAGAGATTTTATTTATCCTGATAGAATTATTGTTGGTTCAAATGATAAAAAATCTAATTTAATAATTAAAAATCTTTATTCACCATTGGTTTCAAAAGGTGCAAAATACATGTTTACTAATAGACGATCTGCAGAACTGATTAAATATGCTTCTAATTCATTTTTAGCGACAAAAATTACTTTCATTAATGAAATAGCTAATTTATGTGAAAAAACAAATGTTGATGTTGAAGATATTTCAATTGGTATTGGATTAGACAAAAGAATAGGCAGTCGATTCTTAAGAGCGGGCCCCGCCTATGGAGGCTCTTGTTTCCCAAAAGATACTAAAGCAATTCTTTTAACAGCTGAAAAATTTAAAACTAATTTGTCTATTATAAAAAGTGTAATCAAATCCAATAAAGATAGAACCAAATTATTATTAAAAAGAATAATTCAAATATTAAATAACAAAATAAAAAAAAAAAATATTTGTTTTTTAGGAGTAACCTTTAAGGCTAACACAGATGATATGAGAGATTCATCTAGCCTTATTATGATCCCATATCTAGCTAAGCGAGGAGCTATAATTAAGTATTATGATCCAACAGGATATAAAAATGAATTTAAAAAATTTAGAAATGTTTCTTGTTCAAATACGATAGAAGATGCTTTAAAAGGATCAGATTTAGTGATTATACATACAGAGTGGAATGACTTTAAATCTATAAATTTTAAAAAATTATTTAGATCAAAAAAGGTTAAAATTTATGACATGAGAAATATATTTTCTAAAAATAAAATGAAATCACTTAGATTGAAATATTTTAGTATTGGTAGATCTAATTAATTTAACTCAAAAATAGCATCAACTTCTACAGAAACTCCAAGAGGTAAGCTATTTGTACTGACAGCAGCTCTAGTATGCATACCTGCTTTACCAAAAACTGATGCAATCAAATCTGAAGCACCATTTATAACTTTTGGTTGTTCTGTAAAATCATCTGTTGAGTTTACAAACCCAGTTAACTTTATACATGATTTTATTTTTGATAAGTCACCAGCACAAGCAACTTTAACTTGAGATATAATACTTAAACCACATCTTTTAGCTGCATTATAACCATCCTCAGTTGATAAATCTTTTCCAACTTTTCCTTTAATCAATTCACCATTTTCTGAAATAGAAATTTGTCCTGATACATAAAGTAAATTTCCAGATATCTTTGTTGCAACATAAGAACCAACAGGAGGTTTTGCTTCAGGAAGAGTTATGTTTAACTCCTTAATCTTATCATCATAATTCATATTATTTTTCCATAAATTCTTTATGGGACTTACTATTTTTAAATTTTAATAATTTTGCTTTTAAATCTAATTTCTTTAATTTTTTTTTACCTTCTTCAATTTTAGAAGAAGTTTTACTTTTTATTTCGAGAGATTTTTTTTTAATAATTTCTGAAGTACACTTTGCATACTCAGCAGATAATTTATCATATTTATTGCAGTCTTCTGTATCTGCAAAAACTGAATAGGAAGACCCTATTAATATAGTTAATACAAATAATATTATTTTCATAATTTTTTCTTTTTTTTAGTTTTTTTAGTTTTTTTAGTTTTATCGTATTCTTTTCTTTTCTCAATTAATATTAAAGCTTCTTCCATAGTTAATTCTGTAGGATCTTTTTCCTCAGGTATCGTAGCATTTAATGATTTGTACTTTATATATGGGC
>NHKK02000014.1 GCA_002169475.2 Candidatus Pelagibacter sp. TMED239 | reverse complement strand
CTGTTGAGTAAATTATAAGGGTTCTGAACGGAAAGCATTCTTGGCAGATTTTTATTTTTAGATATTTCTAAAAATTTTGATAACCCCCAAGGAGTTTCATTAGATAGACCAACATATCTAATTTTTCCTTGTTCAATAAATTTTTTAAGATTTTCTAAAATATCCTCAAATTTAGTCCATTCTGAATCATCTTTATGCTCATAACCTAATTTACCAAAAAAATTTGTATTTCTCTCAGGCCAATGTAGCTGATATAGATCAATATAATCTGTTTTTAATCTTTTTAAACTTCCCTCTAAAGCTTTAGTAATATTCTTTTCTCCAAATTGGTTTCCACCCCCTCTAACATACTCCCTCATTGGTCCACAAACTTTTGAAGCAAGAATTACCTTGTCTCTCTTTTTAGTTCTTTCAAACCAATTTCCAATAATTTCCTCTGTACTTCCAAATGTTTCTTCTCTTGGAGGAATAGAATAAATTTCTGCAGTATCCCAGAAGTTTACTCCTTTATCTAAAGCATAATCCATTTGCTCAAAACCCTGATCTTGAGTGTTTTGTTCACCCCATGTCATTGTACCGAGACAAATTGTACTTACATCAAGATCAGTATTCCCTAATTTTTGGTAGTTCATTAAGATTTTATTGCTTTAAATTTTTAATAATCTTTTAAGGCATCTTGAATAATTAGTAAAAGACTATATATTTCTTTCATTATGGAATTTAATAAAAAAGGAATACTTGGAAGAGCAAAAGAAGCTCAACAATCAGCCGTAGTTACGGATGAAGGCTTAAGAGCCTACATGTTAAAAGTTTATAATTATATGGCTACAGGAATTTTATTAACAGGAATAGTTGCACTTCTTACTTTTAAAATGTCAGTGGTTACCAATGAATCTGGTACGATTATAGGTCTTACTCAAATTGGTAATGCAATTTATATGTCAGGATTAAAATGGCTTGTTATGTTGGCTCCTTTGGGTATCGTTTTTTATATGAGTTTTGGAATTAATAAAATGAGCGCATCAAAAGCTCAGACTACTTTTTGGGTTTTTGCAGCATTGATGGGCTTATCTTTATCATCGATTTTATTAATTTACACTGGAATGAGTGTTACAAGAGTCTTCTTTATTTGTTCAGCTACATTCGGGGCAATGAGTATTTATGGTTATACAACTAAAAGAGACTTAACTAAATTAGGGTCTTTTTTAATGATGGGGTTAATTGGAATTATCATAGCATCAATAGTTAATATCTTTATGAAATCTTCGATGATGTATTTTGTAATTTCAATTTTAGGAGTTTTGATTTTTGTAGGTCTTACTGCCTATGACACTCAAAAAATTAAAAACATGTATGCAGCGAGTGATTCTGGTGAAATGATTGGTAAAAAAGCTGTAATGGGTGCTTTAACTCTTTATTTAGATTTTATTAACTTGTTTATTATGCTTCTTAGACTTTTTGGTCAAAGAAGATAAATTTATTTTTGAAGTTTTTTCCAATTAGTATTTATTAACAATTCATTAAGATCAAAAGAGTTTTTTAATACTTTTCCATTAGTATCAGTTATTAAATATTTAAGATTTTTGTTTTTTGGTTTAAAATTCTTACAAATTTTATAAAGAGCATTCTCTGCTGCGTTTTTAAACACACTAAATCCAACCTGTTTACTTGATATGCTGAGTCCATAGTCTTTCCAGGATCCTTCAGAAACCATTTTTGCGTATAGATCTAAGATAATTTTTAACTCATCCTTTTCAAAAAAATTTTTTTCTTCTATTAATCTATCGCTAACATTATTTATTATTAATCTTAAGTTATTATTCATTTATTTTATATTTATTCATTATCCCAATCTGAAAAGCAGCAAAAATAAAAGTAATAGGCAACAAGCCCCAAACTTTAAAATTTACCCAAAATTCCTCAGACTGCGTTCTCCATACTAATTCATTCAATATGGCCAATCCAAAGAAAAAATACACCCACCTTTTATTCAATATTTCCCATCCTTCATTCGTTAAAGAAAAAGATTTTCCCATTAATTTTTTGAGAACTGGTTCATCTGTAAAATATTTTCCAAATATTAAGGCTAGACCAAATAAAATGTTTATTATTGTTGGTTTAATATAAATAAAAACTGGATTATTAAAGTAAATTGTTAATCCTCCAAAAAAAGTAATTAAAATCCCACTCAACAAAGGGACTTTTGGTATTTTTTTCTCCAAAAACCATACAATTGCCAATGAAATAATTGTCGCAATTATAAAGGGAGGAATTGCAACTTTCAAATCTTTTCCACTATCGTAGTAGTAGTAAAAAAAAATTACTAATGGTCCAAAATCTGTGAGAAATTTTAAAAAAGATTTGTTCACAGCAAAGATATTACCACAATTAAGATTTTCATAGAAACTTTATATTTTTGTTATTGATTTTTATATTTAAATACCCATACTAAACCTAATGGCAATTCAAAAAGCTAAATTTTCAATCGGCGATATTGTAAAACATAAACACTTTGAATTTAGAGGTGTGATTTATGATGTTGATTTTGAATTTAATAACTCCGAGGAATGGTATCAATCAATTCCCAAAAATGTTAGACCAAGAAAAGATCAACCATTTTATCATTTGTTAGCTGAAAATGATGAAATTACTTATGAAGCTTATGTTTCAGAACAAAACCTATTAATAGACGATTCTGATGAGCCAATAAAACATCCATTAATTGAGGAGATTTTTTCTGGTAAAAAAGGCTCAAGTTATTTTAAGCCATCAAATTAAATCATTATTTAAACACAATTAGCTCAAAACTTAGACATACACATTAGATATATAGATATTATATCTGATCAAGAGTGTTATTTTTACTCCTATCATTATCTCCCTCTACATTCTTGATCAGACAATTCTTTCATAATAAAACATCTGTAGAATGAAGTTTGTATTTAAATTACTTGAGCCCAATAAGGTTTTTTCAATTACCTCTAAAGCACCTAAATATGTGATGGCTTTATTCATTATTGTAATTTCAATAGGATTGCTCGAAGCACTAATTTTTTCACCAGAAGATTACAAGCAAAGTCATTCAGTAAGAATAATGTATGTTCATGTTCCAGCAGCTTGGATCACTCTTGGTATTTTTACTTCGATGACAATTTTATCTCTAAGCGGGTATATTTTTAAAAATAAAAATTTTTTTTTAATTGCAAAAAGTTTGGCTCCTTCAGGATTAGTTTTTAATGTTATAGCTTTAGTTACTGGTTCAATTTGGGGAAAACCTACTTGGGGAACCTGGTGGGCTTGGGATGCTAGAATTACTTCGATGTTAATTCTCGCTTTGTTTTATTTAATGTATTTACTTACCTGGAGAATTTATGAGAATAAAGATTATGTTTTTAAAATTACAACAATAATTACTCTTATTGGAATCATCAATGTTCCAATAATTAAATATTCAGTTGAATGGTGGAATACTTTACATCAACCTGCATCTATTAATTTATTGTCAAAATCCTCAATTCATTCATCAATGCTATTTCCATTATTAATAATGACTGCGGCATTTGCGCTATTTTCTTTGTTAATTTTTTTAATGAAATATAATACAGAACTGATAAAAATTAAAAATAAAGGTTTAGATAGATTATGATTAACGAATTAATTTATATGAATGGATACGGACTTTATGTTTGGTCTGCGTTTTTATTTACATTTATTTCTTTTACATCACTGTATGTTGTTACAAAAATTCATTATGTTAAAGAAAAAAATAAATTCGAATCTAAATTTGGAGCACTAGACTCTAAGAAAGCAGAAGTTGCAAGATCACAAACTATTAATAGAGAAATTTTATCTAGAACTAGTAATATTTAACTTTTAAATCATGTATGGTCGAAAAGTTAAATTAAGACTTATATTTGTAATTCTTATATTACTTTCTTTAATACTATCAGTTTTTTTAATTTTAAATTCTTTAGAGGAAAATGTTGTTTATTTTAAATCACCTTCAGACATTCAATTATTAGAGGAAATTAAAGATAAAAAAATTAGAGTAGGAGGAATGGTAAAAGAAAATTCAATAGAAATTTCATCAGAGAAAATAAATTTTATAGTAACTGATTTTAAAAATGAAATTAATGTTGTTTATTCAGGTGTGGTACCCAATCTTTTTTCTGAAGGAAAAGGAGTGGTTGCAGAAGGATATTTAAAAGATAGAAGTTTTTTTGAAGCTACCAAAATTTTAGCCAAACATGATGAAAATTATATGCCTCCAGAAGTTAAAGCAATTCTAAAGGAAAAATAATATGTTATCAAGCTTGATTGGCTATTATTCTTTAATTTTTGGATTAAGTATTTCTTTACTAATTATTTTCTTTTCGGTTAAAAACTTTAACAACTTAAAAATTTTAGACAGTAAAATTTTACTATTTTCATTACTTCAATTAGTTTTAGTTTTAGTAAGTTTTTTAAGTTTAGTAATATCATTTATCAATTCCGATTTTAGCAATGAAACAGTTTTTAATAATTCTCATACAACAATACCATTATTTTATAAAATTACTGGAACATGGGGTAATCACGAGGGAAGTTTATTGTTATGGCTTTTAGTATTAACTTTATTTATTTTTATATTCTTAATTAAATCAAAAAATCAATTAAAAAAATATAGGATACTGACTGTTATATTCCAACAAATAATAATAATAGGTTTTTTTATTTTTTTAATAAAAACATCAAATCCATTTAGTTATCTATTTCCTATTCCTAAAGAAGGATTAGGTTTAAATCCTATTTTACAAGATCCTGCATTAGCAATTCATCCTCCAATTTTATATTTAGGATATGTCGGTTCGTCGATTATCTTCTCAAGTGTGTTATCTGCAACTACTTTAAATTATATAAATAGTGATTGGGCAAAACATATTAAGGACTGGATCTTAATCTCTTGGATATTTCTAACTTTGGGTATTTTATTAGGATCTATATGGGCTTATTATGAACTAGGTTGGGGTGGTTTTTGGTTTTGGGATCCAGTTGAAAATGTTTCTTTAATGCCTTGGTTAGCTTTAACTACATTATTGCATTGTATTTTAGTTTTAGAAAAAAGATCTTTATTTGGATCATGGGTAATAATTTTATCTATAGCAACTTTTACTTTGAGTATGTGTGGAACTTTTTTAGTTCGTTCAGGTATTTTAAACTCCGTACATACTTTTGCAAATGATCCAGAAAGAGGTTTATTTATTCTATCTTTCTTATTTGTATTGGTATTTATTTCAATTTTTATATTTTTTATATTTCATAAATCTGATGATAAAAAATTATCACCTATTTTTTTGTTAAGTAAAGAAACTTCAATTGTAATTAACAATTGGTTTATGATGTATTTTTTGTCTGTAGTTTTAATTGGTACAGTTTATCCAATTTTTTTAGATGCAATATCCTCTCAAAAAATTTCTGTTGGCCCACCATTTTATCATAAATTAATGATTCCATTTTTAATTCCTTTTTTAATTTTTATGGCTATTGGACCAAGACTAAAATGGATAAAATCTGATATAAAAAATAAATTAAGTCTAGCTATTTTATTAATCATTTCTCTATTATTTTCTTTTTTTATAGTTAAAAATTTTGATACAAAATATTTATTAAATAGTATTTTAATAGGAAGTGCTTTTTATCTATTTTTTATAACTGTTAGAGATTTTTTTTCAAAGAAAACTCAAAAGTTAAGTCAAAATATAGCTCATTTTGGATTTAGTTTATTAATTTTAAGTATTTTATTTAATAGTATTTTTTCAAATGAAATTATTACTAATTTAAAGGTTGGGGAAAGTTATAAAAATGATGATTTAGAAATAGTATTTAGTGATCTCACTAGAGAAAATAAAAAAAATTATGTTTCACTTACAGGTATTTTTTTTATAAAAGAAAAAAATTTTGATAACATTTTAAAACCAGAACTTAGAATTTATAATCAACCAAAAATTATTACGAGTGAGGCAGATATAAAAGTTACATTCTTAAAAGATAATTTTATTACAATTAACAATGTTAAAAATGAGGATCATTTTAATGTTAGATATTTGATTAAGCCTTACATGTTGTGGATTTGGGTCTCAGTTTTATTGATTACTATAGGCGGATTAATGAGTTTATTTAATAAAAAATATGAAAAATAAGACAATTATAATTATTGTTATTTCTTTTTTCATATTTGTTTTTTTAATTTTTTATAAGGGATTAAATAATTCTAATATTTATAAACCATCTGATAGTGAAAATAAAATCGTTCCAAAATTTTCAGCTTATTCATTTTTTGAAAATAAATTAATTAATTCAGAGAATATTTTTAATCAAAAAAAATTTTATTTGTTAAATATTTGGGCATCTTGGTGTCTGCCATGTAGAGATGAACATCCATTTATAATGAGTCTAAAAGGAACTAATAAATTAGAAATAATAGGATTAAATTATAAAGATAATGATAAAAATGCTAAAAAATTTATCAATGATTATGGAAATCCATATTCTAAAATTTTATTAGATAAAGATGGGACTAGAGCAATAGAATGGGGAGCATATGGTGTTCCAGAAACATTCTTAATTTTTGAAAATCAAATTATCAAGAGATATGTAGGACCTCTTAACTCTGATTCAATATTAGAAATTAAAATATTAATTAAATGAAAACAGCTAAATTTATCTTACTTATTTTTTTAATATTTTCTTTTCATAGTGTTAAAGCTGATGAAACTGATCTTCAAAATAAAATTACAAAAAATTTACGTTGTTTAATTTGTCAAGGACAATCAGTTTATGACTCTGATTCTGATTTTGCTATTAGTTTAAAACTTGTAGTAAAAAATAAAATTAAAGATGGTTTATCTGAAAAAGAAATTTATGCTTTTTTGACGGAAAAATATGGAGAGTGGATTTTGTACGATCCTAAATTTAATAAAAATACATATATTTTGTGGTTTTTACCCCTATTGATCTTCCTATTTGGGGGTGCAATAGTATTTAAAAAACTTATAAATATTAAATAATAATCTGCTATTAAGAGAAATGAATTTTAAAAAGGTAAGCTTATTTATCGTTATTCTATTTGCAGCTACAAAATTGTTTGCAGTTGAAGAAGTAAATACGAATAATCATCAACTGAATTATTTTGCTGGAAATTTTGATTTTAGTGATGACAAACAAAAAGCAATTCTTGTAGGTTTCCAACATCAAGATGAAAATTTAAATAGAGATACTTTTCTTGGAAATGTTTCACCAATTACAGGTGGATTTATAACAGAAAATTCTGCAGCTTATATTTACACTGGAATAGAATGGAATGTAGATATGGGTGCAATGATATTTACGCCAAGTTTTGCACCTGGTCTTTATCATGAAGGAGATGGAAAAGACTTAGGTCATGTTTTAGAATTTAAGTCAGAAGTTCAACTTTCTTATATGTCTTCAGAAACAACGAGTTTTGGCGTTTCTTATAATCATGTATCTAATGCTAGTTTAGGAGATAAAAATCCTGGGGCGAATAGTTACATGTTTAATTTTCTTAAAAAATTTTAATATTTTTAATGAATTTAAAAGATTGTCATAATTTTAGTGATTTTAGAAAATTAGCAAAAAAAAAATTACCTTCACCTATCTTTCATTATATTGATGGAGCTGCAGATGATGAAATTACTTATGCAAGAAATACTAGTGCATTTGATGATGTTGATTTAGTCCCTAATGTTTTAAGAGGAGTTGAGAATGTAGATTTATCAACTACTATTTTTGGTAAAAAACTAGATTTACCTTTTTATCTAGCACCAACAGCGCTTCAAAGACTTTTTCATTACGATGGCGAAAGAGCAGTTGGAAAAGCAGCGCAAAAATTTAATACAATGTTTGGTGTTTCTGCTTTAGCTACAGTAAGTGTTGAGGAGATATCTTCTATGATAGATACTCCAAAGATGTTTCAGTTTTATTTTCATAAAGATAGAGGTTTAAATGATTCTTGTTTAGAAAGAGCGAAAGCTGCTAAATTTGATGTTATGGCTTTAACAGTTGATACAATAACAGGAGGAAATCGAGAGAGAGATTTAAGAACAGGTTTTACATCTCCTCCAAAGTTAACTTTATCAAGTTTATTTAGTTTTGCTGTTAAACCAATGTGGGGAATAAATTATTTAACAAAAGGTAAATTTGAACTACCACATCTTCAAGATTTTGTGAAAGAAGGTACAAGTACTAATTCTTCAATTGGAAACTATTTTTCTACAATGCTGGATCAATCTATGAATTGGAAAGATGCTGAACAACTCTGTTCTAAATGGGGTGGTCATTTTGCTCTTAAAGGAGTAATGAGTGTTGAGGATGCTAAGAGAGCCGTTGACATTGGATGTACAGGCATAATGGTTTCAAATCATGGAGGACGTCAACTAGATGGATCTAGATCTCCATTCGATCAACTTGCAGAAATTGTTGAGGCAGTTGGTGATAAGCTAGATGTGATTTGTGAAGGAGGAATTCATAGAGGCACACATATGCTGAAAGCGTTATCATTAGGTGCTAAAGCTTGCTCTGGTGGAAGATTATATCTTTATGCTTTAGCTGCTGGAGGACAAGCAGGAGTGGAAAGAGCTATAGAAAAATATAAAGCTGAATTAATAAGAGATATGAAATTAATGGGTTGCACTAAAATAAGTGACTTAAATAGAAGTAATTTAAGATTTAGAAAATAGTGAGTTTAAAAAATTGTTATAATTTTGAAGACTTTAGAAAATTAGCAAAAAAAAAATTACCTTCTCCAATTTTTCATTATATTGATGGAGGTTCTGACGATGAGTCTACATTAAGAAGAAACACAGACTCATTTAATGATTGTGATTTAGTCCCTAATATACTTGCTAGTGTAGGTAAACCTGATTTATCAACTACTTTGTTTGGACGTAAAATAGATTTACCTATTTTTCTTTCTCCAGCTGCCATGCAAAGACTTTATCATCCAGATGGAGATAGAGCTTCAGCTAGAGCTGCTGAAAAATTTAATACTTTTTACAGTATGTCATCTATGGGTAATAATACGATTGAAGAGGTATCTAATATATCAAGTGGACCAAAATTATTTCAACTTTACGTTCATAAAGATCGATCAATCTCAGATGATTTAATAGATAGATCAAGAAGATCAGGTTTTGATGCAATGTGTTTAACTGTAGATACTTTAGTTGCTGGTAATAGAGAAAAAGATCACAGAACAGGATTTACTACTCCTCCAAAACTTACTTTCCAGAGCTTAATGAGTTTTGCAATGCGTCCTAGATGGGTTTTTAATTACTTAACTGGTAAAAAGTTTGAACTTTCAAACGTAAAAAAAAAAACTGATAAAGGAACAAATATTTCAAAATCAGTTATTGAATATATTAATGAGCAATATGATCCAGCGATGGGATGGAAAGATGCTGAGTATTGTGCAAAAAAGTGGAATGGACCATTTGCTTTGAAAGGTGTCATGTCAGTCGAAGATGCTAAAAGAGCTATTGATATTGGATGCACGGCAATAATGATATCAAATCATGGAGGACGTCAACTAGATGGATCTCGATCGCCTTTTGATCAGGTAAAAGTTATTTCAGATGCAGTAGGAGATAAATTAGAGATTATTTTAGATGGAGGAGTAAGAAGAGGAACTCATGTATTAAAAGCAATAGCGGCAGGCGCTAAAGCTTGTAGTTTTGGAAAAATGTTTTTGTTCTCTTTAGCCGCAGGGGGTCAACAAGGTGTTGAGCATTTACTTCAAAACATGCACGATGAGATAAATAGAAATATGGTTTTAATGGGTTGTAAAAATTTAAAAGAGTTGAATAGTTCGAAATTAATTTATAGAAATTAAAAAATATAAAAAAGGAAACTAAAAAATGAAATTAGCTAAAAGTTTAGATAGGCTGGGAACAGAAACAGCTTTTTCAGTTCTTGCTGAAGCAAAGAAATTAGAGGCTCAAGGTAAACCAATGATACATTTAGGCTTAGGTCAACCTGATTTTAAAACACCAAAGCATGTTGTTGATGCTGCAAAAAAAGCATTAGATGATGGACATCATGGATATGTTATGTCAAATGGTATTCCAGAATGTCGTCAAGCTGTAACTAGGTGGATAAAAAAACGTTACAAAGTTGATATTGATTTTGAAAGAATTCTAATTATGCCAGGTGGAAAACCAACAATGCATTATGCAATACAATGTTTTGGTGAACCTGGTGCAGAAATTATACACCCTACTCCAGCTTTTCCAATTTACGAGTCAATGATTAACTTCACAGGGTCAACCTCAGTCCCGTATGACTTAACAGAAGATAAAGATTTAAAATTTAATCCTGATAAAATATTATCTTTAATAACAGACAAAACTCGATTGTTAATTTTGATTAATCCAAATAATCCGACTGGAAGCTTTGTTGAGAAATCAGATATTGATGTTTTGGCTGATGGTCTTAAAAAACATCCTCATGTAACAATTCTCAGTGATGAAATTTATAGTAGACAAATTTTTGATGGAAAAGAAATGCCGTCGTTTTTTAATTATCCAGAGTTAAGAGAAAGATTAATAGTGTTAGAGGGATGGAGTAAAGCTTATTCAATGACAGGATGGAGATTGGGTTGGAGTTTTTGGCCTAAAAATTTAGTAGATCATGTAAATAAACTTTTGATAAATAGTGTTTCATGTGTGAATGCTGCAGCACAATTTGCTGGTATTGCTGCTTTAGATGGACCAGATGATTCAATTAATGAGATGATGGAAAAATTTACGCAAAGAAGAGATCTAATTCATAAAGGTTTAAATGAACTTGATGGAGTAGAATGTAGTCTTCCAGGGGGAGCCTTTTATGCATTTCCTAAAGTTATTGGTACGGGAATGAATGGAGCAGAGTTTGCCAGGAAAGCCATGCACGAAGCAGGAGTAGCAATTGTGCCAGGATCAGCTTTTGGTGAAACCTGCCAAAATTATGTTAGATTTAGTTTTGCAGCTTCTAGAGATAATATTTCTCAAGCTTTAGAAAACATAAAGAAAATGCTAACTAAATAAGCTGTATTTTTGTTAGAATTTTTATTAATATTCTTTTAATGAACGAACAAGTCCAAGCGCAATTAAAAAAAATTTTTAATGGAAGATTTTCTACCTCAGAGTCTACCAGAGCTAATTACGCAAGAGGAGAAGATACCTATGACCCTGTTTTGTCTAAGGCAGTAGTTTTTCCAGAGACAAATGAAGAAGTTTCAAAAATATTAAGTTTATGCAATGAGAATAAGATTCCAGTAGTTCCTTTCGGAACTGGAACATCTTTAGAAGGTAATGTGGTTGGCAATGATAAAGGAATCACAATTAGTTTAGAAAAAATGAACAAAATTTTAAGTGTAAACGTTCAAGATTTTGATTGTAGAGTTCAAGCTTGTGTTACCAAAGAACAGTTAAATGAATATCTAAGAGAGGATGGTGTTTTTTTCCCAATTGATCCTGGTGCAAACGCAGCAATCGGAGGTATGGCCTCAACTTCAGCCTCTGGGACAATGGCTGTTAAATATGGAACTATGAAAACTGTAATATCAGGTCTTACAGTAGTTTTGCCTAATGGCGATATTATAAATACTGGAAGCAGAACAAAAAAAACTTCAGCAGGTTATAATTTAACGAATTTATTTATCGGCTCAGAAGGTACATTGGGTATAATTACTGAAATACAATTAAGATTATCTCCAATACCAGAAAGTATAATGGCTGCAGTATGTCATTTCCCGACTTTAGAAAACGCTGTTCAAACAGCACAACAAGTAATTCAGTATGGTGTTCCCATTGCAAGAATTGAGATGCTTAATAAAGATCAAATGGGTATTAGTATTAATTATTCAAAATTGAAAGACATTGAAGCAGTGCCTACATTATTTTTTGAATTTCACGGATCCGAGTCTTCAAATCAAGAAAATATAAAAATTGTTGAGGAAATTTCAAAAGACAATAATGGCAGTTCTTTTAAGTGGGCAAAAGATTTGGAAGATAGGAATAAACTTTGGAAAGCTAGATGGGACGTATATTACTCTGTAAAAGCTTTGATTAAAAATGGAAGAGTTTATTCAACAGATATATGTGTCCCTATCTCAAACATAACAGAGTGTGTAAATTTTGCAGAAGAGCAAGCAAAAAAATTTGGACTTAGAGCTCCAATGGTAGGTCATTTAGGTGATGGAAATTTTCATGTAGTTTTACCTTACGATCCAAAAAAAAAAGAGATGTATAAAAAAATAAGAGAATTTAATGATTTATTAATTAAAAAAGGATTAGAATTGAATGGAACAATTACGGGTGAGCATGGTGTAGGACTCCATAAAAAGGAATATCTTCTTGAAGAACATCCTGACAATATCCCATTGATGAAACTAATTAAAAGAAGTATTGACCAAAATAATATAATGAATCCAGGCAAGATATTTGATCTTAACTGATAAAACTAAAACTATTTCATGAAAAAAATTTTGATTACAAGAAAATTAATTAAAGAGAGTGAAGAAAAAGCTATTAAAACTTTTGATCCAATACTTAATACAAATGATGAATTATATTCACAATCTAAAGTAATAGAAATGAGCCAAGGTTGTGATGGTATTCTTTCTTCCTTAACAGAAAAATTGGATAAAGAGATAATTGATAAATTACCAGATAGTGTAAAAATTATTTCAAATTTTGCAGTTGGTTTTGGAAATATCGATTTAGAAGCTGCAAAAAAAAAAGGAATTGTAGTTACAAATACTCCAGAAGTTTTATCAGATGCTACTGCAGAAATTGGAATTTTATTAATATTAGGCGCATGTAGGAGAGCAGCTGAAGGAATAGATTCAGCAAAAGAAGGTGGATGGAAATGGTCTGCTGATTATTTAATAGGTAAACAATTAACTGGTACAAGATTAGGTATTTTAGGAATGGGAAGAATTGGACAGAAAATTGCAAGGATTGCTAAATCTTTAGGAATGATAATTCATTATCATAATCGATCAAAACTAAGCGAAGATAAAGAACAAGGTGGAATTTATCACGATAATATAAAAAGTCTTTTTTCAGTATCAGATGTTTTATCAATTTGCTGCCCAGCTACTAAAGAAACCGAAAATATGATTAATAAAGAGACTGTTGAGTATTTTCCTAAAGGAGCAGTTATAACAAATGTAGCTAGAGGTGATATTATTGATGATGAAGCTTTGATTGATGCTTTGAGTAGAAGAAAAATTTATGCTGCTGGTTTAGATGTTTATAAAAATGAACCAAATTTAAATCCTGGTTATTTAAAAATAAAAACTGCTTTTATTTTACCCCATTTAGGTAGTGCTACTAAAGATACTAGAATTGCTATGGCTAATTTAGCAATTGATAATATTGATGAATTTTTTAAAACAGGTAATTGTAAAAACAATGTTAATTAAAATTCTTCACAACCCAAGATAGTATTAATTAAAAAAACTTGAGTATATTCATATCAAAATAATACTTGCGGGGTGCGACAACTTGTAATTAAATATCTCAAAAACACAGAGAGAAGGAGTCAAGTATGAAAAAGATAATAACTATATTGTCTTCTTTGTTATTTGTAATGCTTGCGTTCACCAATGCTAATTCAGCTGGTGATGAAGAAGCTATAAAAAAACTTAGTAGCTTTAAGAAAACAGGCATAGATGTTGTAGCTGATGTAATTGATCAGAATACAAAATATAGAGCAAATATAGAGAAGAACATCCTACCAAATATTAAAATGCCGCAAGGATTTAAAATAGAAATTTTTGCTGTTGCTCCTGACGCTAGACATATGGCAGTTAGTAGAAACAAAGGTACAGTTTGGATTGGAACAAGAAAAACTAGAGTATGGCAAGCAACAGATAGGGACATGGATAATGTTGCGGATACAGTTGAGCAATTTGCACCAACTGTAAATTTTGATATTCCTAATGGTCCTTGTTATTCAGCTGATGGACANTTNTATATTGCTGAGAGAAACAGAGTTTTATGGTTTCCTGCAGCAGAATATTTTATGGAAAGTCCTGATACTGTAGCTATACCAATAATCGATCAAGGCGATTTAATTCCTGTAGAAGAGGAGTCTTATAATCATACAGCAAGAGTTTGTGCGATTGGACCAAAAGACAATAAATTATATGTTAGTTTGGGTCAGCCATTTAATGTAGCAGGTCCAGATAAATATCCTCTCTACGATCAAGTTGGAATTGGTGGAATGATTAGATTCAATAGATTTCCAGGAAAATTGGAAAGAGAAGTTGTAGCAATTGGAATAAGAAATTCAGTTGGACATGCTTTCAATCCAAAGGATGGATCTCTATGGTTCACTGATAACCAGGTTGATGGTATGGGNGATGAAACTCCTCCAGGAGAACTAAATAAAGCTTGTGCATTGGGANCAAAGGTTTGGTACGGACATCCTTATACTGGTGGTGGTGAAGTAAGAACTAATGAGTATAAAGACAAAGCAATTCCTAAAGCGTATGCAGACAATTATTGTAAGCCTCAAGTTGAAATGATTGCTCATGCTGCAGATCTAGGAATGATGTTTTATACTGGGAAAATGTTTCCAAAAAAATATCATAATGCAATATTTAGTGCTCAACATGGTTCTTGGAATGCAATCAAACCAAGAGGTGCTAGAGTAATGGTCACTTACTTAGATAAAAAAGGTAATGCTAAAAAAACAGAACCTTTTGCAGAAGGTTGGATGACTGAAATGGGTACTTACTTAGGTAGACCTGTTGATGTTCAACAATATGTTGATGGATCATTATTAGTATCTGATGACAAGGCTGGAGTAATTTATAGAATAACTTACAACAGTCCTAGTTAATCAATAAATTAATAAAAAGGACCGGTTTAATATAACTGGTCCTTTTTTTTTNAATATAAACACNAAGGTATAAATATGAGAAATTTTATTATTTTATTTTTTTTAATTTTTTTNTTTAATTCATCTACTTTTGCNTCAACAGAAAGTAATCAAAAAATTTGTTCAGGATTTTCTAAATGGACTGAAGATGGAGAATTTAAACAAATAAGAGAAAGCAAATGTATGACCGAACAAGAGTATAATGCTTATTTGAATTCAAAAGATTATCTTTGTAAATATTATCAAAAGTCAATTTGGAAAGANTCAGAACGNGCTTATGGTAAAAAACAATACAAATATACNGAAGAAAAATTAAANAAAATTAAAAANTTNAAAGATGAAGGNAANGCNTTATGNGATNNAGGAAAATTNAAAGAAGGTGANGCNAAACTTNTAGAGGCAATAACTNTAATTAGTTTTACTATGATGAATTAATGAAAAAAAATTTTTTAATTAAAGTTTTATTTATTTTTCTTNTTTNNCCAAACTTNTCTATGTCTAATGATTTGACNCTTGGTAAGGAAGTTGCNGAAAGTATTTGNGCTGCATGTCATGGAGTAGATGGGCGTGCTGCTTCAGGCGGAAACTCAGCTTTAGTTCCTAACATCTTTGCACAGAATAAAGATTATTTAGTTGTNAAATTAAAAGATTACAAATCTGGAAAAATTAATCATCCACAAATGACTTTGATTGCTCAAATGCTTACAGATGATCAAATTTTAAATGTTTCTGAATGGTATTCTAGAATTTCAGTTGAGCTAAAATTACCAGAATAATAAAATTTCAACTCTTAGTAGAATATATTTTTAATTTAACATCTTATTATGCGTGATTTTTTATCAAGACTCTAATCTGAATCTATGTTTAAATTATTAGAGTTAATTAACTTTAATAGGAGTAATAATGACAAAAGAAAATAAATCATTGAAGATAAAAACATCTTCAAGACGTAAGTTCTTTAAAACTGCTGCAAAAGCTGGAGCAGTAGCTGCTGCAACAGTTGCAATGCCAAATATTGCTAGAGCAGCGAACGTAACATTAAAGATGCAAGCTGCCTGGCCTTCAGGAGCTAACATCTTTTTTGAAATGGCTGGTGACTATTGTAACATGGTTAAAGAAATGTCAGGAGGTTCGCTTACTATCGACCTTCAGCCAGTAGGCTCAGTAGTAAAAACTTCTGAAATAGGAGCAGCTGTTAGTGATGGTAACCTTGATATGGGTCACTGGGTGACAGCGTATTGGTATGGTAAAAATGCTGCAGCTTCACTTTTTGGAACTGGTCCTTCATATGGAATGTCATCTCAAGAAGTTATGGGATGGATGGAGTATGGTGGAGGAAGANNATTATANGANGAAGCAGTAAAAAGTGTTGGATTTAATT
>NHKK02000021.1 GCA_002169475.2 Candidatus Pelagibacter sp. TMED239 | reverse complement strand
GATATCGAAGAATTTTCTGAAAATTTAAAAACTGTGTATGAAAATTACTGGAAATCTAAAAATGAAATTAATACATCTATTAAATTATATTTAACAATATCAATTAATAATAATAATAATTCAAAAATTTCAGAATTTGAAGAAATATTAAGCAATACAGACTTAATTTATGATTTTTATATTTTTAAATTTAATAATAAAAATAATATTTATAAAATTATATTTAATGGCACTCCTAATAATTTTTTGAAGATAATGAATTATAGTAATTATGAAGTAAATACTAAAAATCAAATTTGGGTTATAAAATGAAAAATTTAAATCAATTAATTATAAAATTTGATTATGAACAAAACTTTAAAGATCAGGATTTTTATGTCTCTAAAAGTAATGAATATCCATTTAAATTATTAAATAGTTGGCCAAAATGGGAGAAAAATTTTGTTAATTTAATTGGAGAAAAATTTTCAGGAAAAACACATTTAAGTAATATTTTTTTGCAAAAATTTAAAGGAATTAAAATTGAAGCTAAAGATTTAAATAATGATTTTTTAAATAAAATTAAGATCCATGAAAATATTGTTGTAGAAAATATCAGTAACGAAATTAATGAAAGTTTATTTTTTTCATTATTAAATATTATTGATCAGGACAATAAATATTTAATTATTACAACAACTAAACCAATTGTTGATATACAATTTTCATTGAAAGATCTTAATTCTAGATCTAAAAATTTTCTTTTATCTAACATAGAAAAACCAGAGGACGACTTGATGTTTGCACTAATATTGAAAAACCTATCAGATAGACAAATAACTGTAGATAAAAAATTAATCTATTTTATTATCAAAAGAATTAATAGATCCTATGGCAAAATTCATGATTTTATATATAAAATTGACGAGATTAGTTTAAAAAGAAAAAAGCCAATTGATTTTAGAATTATTAAAGAAGCTTTAGGAGAATAATTGAATAAATATAGAACTCATAATTGTAATGAATTAAGAAAAGAGGACGTTGGTAAAAAAGTTGTTCTTTCAGGGTGGGTTAATAAAAAGCGAGATCATGGCAATCTTTTGTTTGTTGACCTTAGAGACAATTATGGAATTACACAAATTATTGTTGAAAAAAAAAATAAAAGCTTTTCAGATTTAGAAAAAATACAATTAGAGACAGTAATAAAAATTGAAGGTAAGGTTATTAATCGTTCAGTTGAAACTATTAATCCAGATATTCAAACTGGAGAAATAGAAGTAGTTATAGAAAAGTTTGAAATTTTAGGTGTTTGCAAAGAGCTCCCTATGCCTGTATTTAGTGACCAAGAATATGCAGAAGAAATAAGATTAAAATATAGATTTTTAGATCTTAGAAGAAAAAAAATTCATGAAAATATAATTTTAAGATCTAAAGTGATTTCATTTATTAGAGAAGAAATGACCAAAAATGGTTTTTTAGAATTTCAAACACCGATTTTAACATCTTCTAGTCCAGAAGGAGCTAGAGACTTTCTTGTGCCCAGTAGATTAAATCCGGGAAAATTTTATGCTTTACCTCAAGCACCTCAACAATTTAAACAATTAATTATGGTATCTGGATTTGATAAATATTTTCAGATAGCGCCATGCTTTAGAGATGAAGATGCAAGAGCAGACAGAAGTCCAGGTGAATTTTATCAATTAGATCTAGAGATGTCTTTTGTTGAACAAGAAGATGTTTTTAACGTTGTTGAAAAATTATTAGTTAATACTTTTAAAAAATTTTCTAATAAAAAATTAATTAGTGATAAATTTCCAAGGATTTCTTATGCAGATTCAATGCTTAAATATGGTACTGATAAACCTGATTTAAGGAATCCATTAATTGTTAATGATATTACAGAAATTTTTACTCGAAAAGATGTTTCGTTCGAAATTTTTAAAAAATTAGTTAAATCTGGTTCTAAAGTAAGATGTATTTTAACTAAAAATACAAAAAATAAACCAAGAAGTTTTTTCGATGGTATTGACAAATGGGCAAAAGAACAAGGAGCATCTGGACTAGCATATTTTACTATCGAAAAAAATGAAGATCTTTCGGCAAAAGGACCTATTGGAAAGTTTTTTTCAAAAGAGTCATTAGAAGATTTAATGAAAAAAACGAATGCTGAAGTTGGAGATAGTATTTTTATGGCATGTGATAAAGAAAACGAAATAGAAAAAATTATTGCCCAAGCTAGAGATAAAATAGCAAAAGATTTAAATTTAATTGATGAGAATGTTTTTGCTTTCTGTTGGATAGTAGATTATCCCATGTTTGAGAGAGATGAGATAACTAATAAGATTAAATTTAGTCACAATCCTTTTTCCATGCCTCAAGGCAATTTAAGCGATAAAGATCTAGAAAACCCTTTAAATATATTAGCTTATCAATATGATATAGTATGTAATGGGGTAGAGCTCTCTTCTGGAGCGATAAGAAACCATAAGCCTGAACTTATGTATAAGTTATTTTCAATTGCAGGTTATAAAAAGAGCCAAGTTGATGAAAAATTTAGTGGTATGATTAATGCTTTAAGTTATGGGGCACCTCCACACGGAGGCATTGCCCCTGGTATAGATAGAATAGTAATGTTATTAGCTAATGAAAAAAATATTAGAGAAGTTACAATGTTTCCTATGAATCAGAACGCACAAGATTTAATGATGAAAGCACCATCAGATGTGACTGAAGATCAATTAAAAGAACTTAGCCTTAATTTAAAACTAAAAAAGTAATTTTTATTTTTTACCTTTTAAATTAATTTTAACATCTGAAAGATCAACTAGATTTTTTTTATAGTTATTTCTAACAAAACCTTTGCTAGTTATATCTTTTACAATTTTTAATAATTGATTTTGATCATCAGAGTTTTCATCTTCTGTATTAGTGTTTTCGCTTTCTCCAATAGACGGAGTATGAGCTAAATCTTCTCTATTTTGATAAGAGATTGCTAATTCTCTAAAAATATAATCTAAAATTGAACTTGCACTTAGTATTCTGTCGTTACCATAGACTTTTCCAGAAGGTTCAAATTTTGTGCCAACAAAAGCACTTATAAATTCATCAAGAGGAACTCCATACTGAAGACCGAGGGATACAGCTATTGCAAAATTGTTCATTAAAGCTTTTACTAATTCACCTTCTTTACTAGTATCGATAAATATTTCACCGATTTTACCATCTTCGTACTCTCCAGTGTGTAAGTAAACTTTATGATTTCCAATTGTAGCCTTTTGAATATATCCTTTCCTTCTATCTGGCATTCCAAATCTTTTTCCACCTCTTTCAGAGACTTTATTTAGACTAGTAATAATATTTTCTTTATTTTGTATGATTTTTTGTTCTTTTTCAGAAACAATTTGAACTTTTTTATTTTTAATTTCATTACTGTTATTTGGATCAAGGTTTTTTGTTTTTCTATTATCTAATTTGACATCAAGAACTTCGTATTTACCATCATCTCTTTTTTCTAGATTTTTTAATTCTGCTTCATTTATATCGTCTAAGTAATGGTTTACTTTAAAAGTACATGTATAATAAGTTTCAACTAAATATTTTGCCATTTTTCCTCAGTCTATATTTTAATTTGAATATTCATTAAATTAATTTATATACAAATTCATATTTTAGTCTAATTTAAATTTTACAATTTTTAATTGAAATATTTAAAATATTTTATGTTGACACTAGTTAAAAAAATTTTCATTTGGTGGAATCAGGATACCTTTGGCACACGATTAAAAACTATTTTTTTTGGTAAACTAGTTGGTAATGATGATTTAGGTAATAAGTATTATGAAAGTAAAAATGGAAAAAGGTGGGTTATTTATGCCAATACAGTTGATGCATCAAAAATACCAGTCGAATGGTATTCATGGATTCATTTTACTCCAAATAAAGTTGAAAAAGATCATAATTTAAATAAATATGATTGGCAAAAACCACATCAATCTAATTTAACTGGAACAGAGAAAGCCTATTATCCTAATAAAAATAAAGATGGTATTAAAAAGAAATATTCAAGCTGGAAAGACTAAATTTACTTTATTTTTTTTAATTTTTTTAGCTTATTTTTTACTGATAAATAATTCAATCTCTCAAAATAACTTAGAAGGATTTAATACAGATATAAAAATATTAGATAAAATAAGTTCTAAGAATACTTTGCTTAAATTAAAAAATGGAGATTTAGTTGTTCATAAAGATTTATCTATTAAAAGTTTAAAGTGTAAAAACTCCGAGTTTGATGATAATCCTGAAATTACCGCTTATATACAAGTTAAAGATTTAACTAATGAAAATAATAATGAAGTATTCGTTTTTAATGGTTGGATGTTTTCATCAAGTCCATCTATAGCACCCTTTGACCATCCTGTTTATGATATTTGGTTGGTTAATTGTTATTAAATAATATTATCTTTATCAAGCCAACTCACATTAAAGTCAGAGTTAATAAATTTTTCGTGACTTAAAAGTTTTTTATGAAGCGGTATTGTTGTTTTAATACCTTCAATAACAAATTCATCTAAAGATCTATTCATTCTTTGAATAGCTTCAGTTCTATTTCTTCCATGACATATTAATTTACAAACCATACTGTCATAATATGGAGTTACTTTGTAACCTTGAAATATTGATCCATCTACTCGAGTTCTAAAACCAGACGGTTGGTGACACATTTCAATTGTTCCAGGTGAAGGTTGGAAATTTTTACTAGCATCTTCAGCATTAATTCTGCATTCAATTGCATGTCCTCTAGGCCTAATGTCACTTTGTTTTAAGGCAGTTTCACCAGAAAAAGCAATCCAAATCTGCTCTTTTATAATATCAATCCCTGTAACCATTTCTGTTACAGGGTGTTCAACTTGGACTCTTGTATTCATTTCTAAAAAGTAAAATTTTCCATCTTCATAAATAAATTCTACAGTCCCTGCACCCATATAACCAATTTTAGCTACCATTTTCACAGTTTTTTCAAATAGATCTTTTCTAATTTCATCATTTAAAACTGGACTAGGTGTTTCTTCAATTAATTTTTGATGTCTTCTTTGAACAGAACAATCTCTTTCATGAAGATGAACGACTTGATTTTTACCTGCTAAAATTTGAACTTCTATATGTCTAGGGTTTTGAAAAAACTTCTCAATATAAACCTCATCATTTCCAAAATATTTTTGTGCCTCAGATTTTGCAGTAGAAAATAAACTCTCAAAATCTTTTTCCTTATTGACAATTTTCATACCTTTCCCACCACCACCTCCAGAAGCTTTTATTAAAACAGGAAATCCAATTTTTTTACACAATTCTTTAGCTTGCCCTATATCTTTAACTCCACCTTCTGAACCTTCTATTACTGGTAATCCATTTTCTTTTGCAATTTTTTTAGCTTGGATTTTATCTCCCATCATTTCAATGTGAGCGGAAGATGCACCAATAAAATTTATTTTATTCTCTTCAAGAATTTTTGCAAAATTTGCATTTTCAGATAAAAAACCATATCCAGGATGAACCGCATCAGCATTTGTAAGTTCAATTGCTGACATTAGGGCTGGAATATTTAAATAACTATTTGCTGGTAGATGAGATCCTATACAAACACTTTCGTCTGCCATTCTTACATGCATACTATCTCTATCTACATCAGAGTGAACTGCAACAGTTTCAATTCCCCATTCTTTACAGGCTCTAATTATTCTAACTGCAATCTCCCCACGGTTTGCAATTAAGATTTTTTTAAACATTTAATTATTCTAAAATAATAATCGTTTGACCAAATTCAACAGGATGACCGTCTTCAACACAAACTTCTTTTACAGTTCCATCTGCTGTTGAAGGAATGTGATTCATTGTTTTCATTGCTTCAACAATCATTATTGTATCACCTTTTTTGATTTTTTTTCCTACTTCAACAAATTTTTTTGCCCCAGGTTCTGGGGCATGATAAGCAGTACCAATAATTGGCGAAGTAATTTCAGTTCCTGACTTTTTATTAACTTTATCTGAAAAATTTTCATTTTGTGTTTTAGAAGATGAGGATGTTATTGTTGGTTGATTGCTTATTGATACATTGTTTTTTGAAACTTTAATTTTAGTATCTTTTTCTGTAATCTCTATTTCTGTTAGATTAAATTCTTCTAAATAATCGCTTAACTCTTTAATAATACTTTTATTTATTTTCATTTTGTAAAATCTTTTGTATTGAAATTATGGCCAAAATATAACCTTCAACCCCTAAACCAAAAATTCCACCAGTTGCTATATCACTTATTAGTGATTTGTGTCTAAATTCCTCTCTTTTGTAAATATTTGAAATATGCACTTCAATTATAGGTTTCTTAAAAATATCTAAAGCATCCCTTATTGCAACTGAAGTATGAGTAAAAGCTGCAGCATTTATTATCATTCCATCATATTTTTTTCTAGCGTCTTGTATATAATTTACTAAATCACCTTCAATGTTAGATTGTAAAAAATCTATATTTAAACTTAATTCTTTTGATTTTTTAGCACACATATTTTTCAATTGATCAATATTGATGTAACCATATTGTGATTGTTCTCTTTCACCTAATAGATTAAGATTAGGACCGTTAATAATAATTATTTTATTATTCATTCACCACTTATATACGATGAAAAAAATAAAAAAAATAAAAATTAAACTAAATGGCAAATTTAAGATAATTAANAGTAATTATAAAATTCAANATTTAATTAATGACCTTAAAATACCTATCAAAAAAGTAGCAATTGAGTTAAATCANGAGATATTAAATAAAAAAGAGTTAAACAAAATAAAAATAAAAAAAAATGACAANATTGAAATAGTTCATTTTATTGGTGGNGGTTAAAATTGAGAAAAGATAAATTAATAATAGCAGGCAAAAAATTTAATTCTAGATTAATAGTAGGNACNGGCAAATACAAAAGNATGTCNGAGTGTGCAAAAGCAATTAAATTATCTGGAGCTGAAATTGTAACTGTAGCAGTTAGAAGNGTTAACATTTCAGATAAAAAGAAACCNNTATTGATGGACTATATTGATCCTAAAAANATCACTTATTTNCCAAATACAGCAGGATGCTTTAATTCTAANGAAGCTNTAAGAACTCTTAGATTAGCAAGAGAAATAGGTGGATGGAAATTAGTAAAATTAGAAGTTTTAGGAGATAAACANAATTTATTTCCTGATATGATTGAAACNNTAAAATCAACAGAGGTTCTTGCAAAAGAAGGATTTAAAGTTATGGTTTATTGNAATGANGATCCATTAATGGCCANNCGNCTTGAAAATTCAGGNGCTGATGCAATAATGCCTTTAGCTGCACCTATAGGNACAGGTCTTGGAATTCAAAATAAAATAAATATCCAAATTATTAGAAAACAAACCAANCTTCCTTTAATTATAGATGCTGGTTTAGGTCAAGCTTCAGANGCTACTATTGCTATGGAATTAGGNTGTGANGGNGTNTTNGTTAATACNGCTATAGCAAAAGCAAAGAAACCTTTTGAAATGGCGCTTGCATTTAAAAATGCNGTNATTNCTGGAAGNCAATCNTTTAATTCAGGCAGAATAGAAAAAACTTTAATGGGAAACCCGTCTTCACCAATNAAAGGTATTATNTAGTTTTTTTATAAAATTTTTTTTTTCTATANGGNTTTTTATTNAATTTTTTAANTTCTTTTTCTTCAATAGCTTTTTCNTCTTTGGTTTCTTGTNTTAGATTTTTTAATTTTTCNTATTNTTCNAANAGTTCNATTGTTTTTTTTGATTTNTTTTTAATATNAATTATATATTCNGGAATTATAAGNGTTGGATCACTNATTATATCAATTTTCATTTTNTTTTTTTTTTCAAAATANGTTAANTNNTTAATAAAGTTTTCTTTTAANAAATCTGANATTTTTTCACAAACTTTTAATTCAACAAATTTAGCTTTATTAATAACTGCCTTTAANTCNACANTTTTNANTAATTTTTGAGCAAATGANTCATCNGNNAGNGTTACTTTCCATTTAATTGCACTTTCTCTAAGNCGTTGCCTAGACATTTCNANNAGACCNAAATTACTTATNCTACCTATTTGAATTCGCGCTCTATCTGTTCGNCATTTTTCTTTNAGTTTTCTNTCAACTANTCNTCTATTTCCNTANTTAAGCATGTCAATAAAATCAATTATAATTAAACCNGACAAATCTCTAATCTTAATTTGTCTAGCAATTTCTTCAGCTGCTTCAATATTTGTNTCTAATGCNGTNCTTTCAACATTTTTACCTTTTATTGANCTTCCAGAATTTATATCAATTGATACNAAGGCNTCNGTAGGNTTNATAACTAAATANCCACCNGAATTAAGCTTNACNTGNGACTCNAAAATTNGATTTAGTTTTTGTTCAATNTTTTCTTGNATAAATAATGGNNTCTTGCCTCTATATTTTTTTACTTTTTTTACGTTTGAAGGCATTATCATCTTCATAAANTTNTGTGCTTTTTTATAACCTTCATTACCTTCTATAATTATATTNTTAGTTTCATCATCATACATGTCTCTTATGGTTCTTTTTATAATTTCACTTTCTTGATGAATTAAAGNNGGNGCTATAGAGTTNATAGCATTGTCTTTAATTTGACNCCANGTACTGATTAAACTTGTTAANTCGTTNTTAATTTCATTTTTAGTTTTATTACTACCAGCNGTTCTTACAATTAAACCCATTTNTTTTGGAATTTCAATTTCATTTAAAATTAATCTNATTTTTTTTCTTTCNGAAGGGTTAAATATTTTTCTAGANATNCCACCGCCTTTTGGTGTATTAGGCATTAATACAATATATTTTCCTGCAATTGAAATAAATGTACTAAGAGCAGCACCTTTTTGTCCTCTTTCATCTTTAATTACTTGNACAAGAATAACTTGATTAGGTTTAATAACTTCTTGTATTTTATATNTTTTNNATTTNAATTTATTNTCNTTCTTTTTTTCTTTTTCTTGAATTAAATTTTCTTTNTCACTANTCTCTTCNNNCNTTTTCTTTTCNACAGGATCATCAATTTCAAATTTACCTTCAGCTATATTTTCTTCNTCTTTAGCTTCAGTNTCTTTTGAAAGTTGTTCTCTAACTCTCTCTTCNTCTTCNTTAATTTTNTCTAANTCACTTTTAGGAATTTGATAATAATCTGATTGAATATCATTAAATGATAGAAATCCATGTCTATCTCTACCAAAGTCAACGAAAGCTGCTTGAAGAGAAGGCTCTATCCTACTTACCTTTCCTAAGTAAATATTNTTTTTAATTAAATTATTNTTTAAACCTTCGTACTCGTAGTCTTCAATATTTTCGTTTGATTTAAGAACAACTCTAGTTTCNTNAGGATGCGATGCATCNATATATAAATTTTTTTCCATAATAATTTGATTGTTTGGCNCATTTTTTTTTAAATATTAATAAAAATTTTGTTTATTTATAGTGCCTTATCTTTAACAAATTAGGGGATATAATGGAAATNAAATGAATAAGTATTTTAAAAATATTTTGATTGCTTTATCTGCTTTTCTTTTGTTATCAGGCATTTTAATATTAAGTATTCTTTGGACTTATTCCAATAATATTCCTGACTACAAATTTTTAAAAAAATACAAACCTCCAGTTTCTAGCAAAGTATATTCTGGAAATGGAGAGTTAGTTGCCGATTTTTCAAAAGAAAAAAGAATATTTGTCCCTTATAATTCAATTCCTAAAAATGTAATTTATTCATTTTTATCAGCTGAAGACAAAAATTTTTTTTCTCATCCAGGTGTTGATGCTAAGGGAGTATTAAGAGCTTTTATTAATAATATTTCCAATATCATTTCATCTAATAGACTAGAGGGGGCATCAACAATTACACAGCAAGTAGCAAAAAATTTTTTATTAACAAACGAGGTAAGTTTAAACAGAAAAATTAAAGAAGCAATTTTGGCATTTAGAATAGAAAGAGCATTATCTAAAGAAAGAATTTTAGAATTATATTTAAATCAAATTTACCTAGGTAGTGGAGCATATGGAGTTGCTGCAGCTAGTTTGGAGTACTTTGATAAATCTATAAAAGATTTAGATTATGCAGAATCGGCTTTACTCGCAGCACTTCCAAAAGCACCAAGCAAATATAACCCTTATCGAAATAAAGAGTTAGCTAAATTTAGAAGAAATTTAGTTTTAAAAAATTTATTTGATAATAAGTATATTGACTTTCAACTATATAAAAAACTTCAAGATGAACAAATTAAATTAAATAAATCAAAAAAAGTTTATTTAGAGGACGCTCAATATTATATTGAGGATGTTAGAAAAAGTGTAATAGATTCTCTTAGTTATAATAAAGTTTATAAACAAGGTTTTAATATAAATACGCCAATAAATTTAAAACTACAAACAATTGCAACAGAGACTTTAAGAGATGGTTTAATTTCTTACGACAAAAGAAAAGGTTGGAGAGGTGCTTTAGTTAATAAAAGTTATAATGAAAATTGGAATAAAGATTTGGATAAATTCGAGTTAGAAAAATCAATTAATTGGAAACTTGCAATGGTAAAAAAAATAAACAAATTTTCAGCCTTAATTGAAACTGAAGATAAATTAAATGGTAAAATTGAATTTAAAGATATTTCTTGGACAAAAAAAGAATTTGATCAAATATTAAAAATTGGCGATATAATTTATGTAAAAAAAATTAAAGGTAATAATTATAGTTTAAAACAGTTGCCTAAAATTAATGGTGGTATGGTTGTAATGGACCCATATACTGGAAGAGTATTGGCTTTAAGTGGTGGATTTAGTTTTAAAAAAAGTGAATTCAATAGAGCAACTCAAGCTTTAAGACAACCAGGATCAGCTTTTAAACCATTCGTTTATGCTTTAGCATTAGAAAATAATTATACACCTACTTCTTTAATTTTAGATGCTCCTCTAGTTTTAGAGCAAGGAGTTGACTTAAAAATGTGGAAACCTGAAAATTATGGAAAAAAATTTTATGGACCTTCAACACTTAGGACTGGTTTGGAAAAGTCTAGAAATTTAATGACTGTAAGAATAGCAAAAGATTTAGGCATTAAAAAAATAATTGATTTTTCTAAAAATCTAGGAATTTATGAAAATCCTGATGAACTTTTATCAATTTCTTTAGGCTCAGCAGAAACAACGCTTTTAAAACTTACCTCAGCATACTCTGCATTTCTGAATGGCGGCAAACTAGTAAATCCTATTTTGATAGACAGAATACAAGACAGTGAAGGCAAAACTATTTTAAATAATGATAAACGAATGTGTATAAATTGTGATCAAATATCTTATTTAGGAAAGGATTATCCAAGTATAAAAAATAATTATAAACAAGTATTTTCGCCACAAACTGCATATCAAATGACCTCAATTTTGGAGGGAGTTGTTCAAAGAGGAACCGGAAAAAAATTAAGAGATTTAAAACTTAATATAGCTGGCAAAACAGGTACTACAAATAAAAATACAGATACTTGGTTTATTGGCTTTACGTCTAATTTGTTAATTGGAGTTTATATAGGTAATGATAATCCAAAACCTTTGGGCAAATATGAAACTGGTTCTAAAACAGCACTACCAATATTTAAAGAATTCATCAAAGCAGCTGTAACAAAATCTGAAGCAAGACCTTTTAAAGCGTCAGAAGGAATCATTATGATGGTAGTTGACCCAAAAACAGGGCTAAAAGCCAAATTTTCATCTAAAAATACAATTATTGAAGTTTATAAAAATCAAAATGTAATAGATGGTAAAGTCCTGCATACAAATAATGATAGATTAGATACTAATAATATATTAAAGTTTTATTAATGGACGACAAATATCAAAATTTTAATGAAGAAATAGAAAAAATTAATCAAAGAGTTAAGGAGTATCTTTGAAAAAAACAATATTCATCAAAAGTTAAAAATTCTTAACGAAAAAATGTTAGAGGCCAATTTTTGGCAAAATAAAGTTAATTCAAAAAATATTATTAAAGAAAAAAAATTATATGAAGATTTAATTAATTCATTTAATTCATCTGTTGATAAACTTAAAGATTTAAACGATTTAAATCAATTGGCTATTGATGAAAATAATCAAATTGTACAAAAAGAAATTTTACAAAATTTAAAAGAACAGAGAATTTTAGTAAAAAAAAATGAAATTAAATGCTTTTTATCTAATGAAGCAGACTCACTAGATTGCTATATTGAAATTCATGCTGGAGCAGGTGGAACTGAGAGCCAAGATTGGGCAGATATGTTAAGAAGAATGTATTTGAAATGGTCGGACCATAAACATTTTAAATCAGAATTAATTAGCGAACATAAAGGTGATGAAGCAGGAATTAAATCTTCTACTATAAAAATAGAAGGTGATTATGTGTTTGGGTGGTTAAAAAAAGAGTCTGGTATTCATAGATTGGTTAGAATTTCACCATTTGACTCAGGCGCAAGGAGACACACTAGCTTTGCTAGTATTTGGGTTTACCCCGTAGTTGATGAAAATATAAACATTGAAATTATTGAAAAAGATTTGAGAATAGATACTTATCGTTCTAGTGGAGCAGGTGGTCAACATGTTAATACAACCGATAGTGCAGTAAGAATAACTCATCTTCCATCAAAAATTGTAGTTCAGTGCCAAAATGAAAGATCTCAACATAAAAATAAAGAAACATGCATGAATATGTTAAAAGCAAGATTGTATGACTATGAAATTAAAAAAAAAGAACAAGAAAATCAAAATACAGAAAATTCTAAATCAGAAATTGGATGGGGTCATCAAATTAGATCATATATTTTGCAACCTTATAGACTTGTAAAAGATAATAGAACTAGTTTTGAGAGCACTAGTCCAGAAAAAGTTTTAGATGGAGAAATTGACGATTTTTTAGAACAGTCTCTTTACAAAATAAAATGAAATTAAATATTTTAAAATACTTTTTATTAGTTGTAGGATTAATTTCTCTAATTATTATTTATTTAAGTGTAGTTGGTCTTGAGACTGATAAATTTAATGATCAAATTAAAAAAAAAATTTTTCAAACAAATAATGAATTAGAACTTAAACTAAAAAAAATAAAATTAAAATTAGATCCTTTTAATTTAAAAATTAATGCACAAACTGTTAACACGGAAATAATATATAAAAAAAGAAATATTGAATTAGAATATATTAAAACACAAATTTCGTTAAATTCTTTAATTAAAAATACTTTTGTTTCCTCAAATTTAGAAATATCAACCAAGACAATATTGCTAAAGGATCTAGTTTCATTTTTAAGAGTAACATCCAATAAATCTCAGCTATTTATTTTAGAAAGTATAATAAAAAATGGGAATGTGATTTTAAATATAAAATTGGATTTTGATGAAAATGGAAAGATAAAAAAAGATTATGAAATTAATGGTTTTTTAAAAAATGGAAAAATAAATTTATTAAAAGACAATAATTTTGATAAAATTGATTTTATTTTTAATGTTAAAGATAATATTTATGATTTTAAAAACATAAATTTCACAATAGATAAAATAAATTTTTTTTCAGAAAATTTAAAAGTCATAAAAAATAAAAATGATTTTATTTTTGAGGGAGTAGTAGAAAATAAAAAAACTAATCTAGAAAATAAATTGCTTAATTTAGTAAAAGCAAGTTTTAAAAATTTAAATTTTGAAGCAATTAGTTTTAGTTCAAAAAATAATTTTTCTTTTAAAATTAACAATAAATTTAAACTAAAAGATTTATTAATAAACTCAATCATTGAAATTGATCAATCTAAATACATAAAGCCAAAAATATTAAACAACATTTTTACCGATGTAGAAGATGTGATTATTTTAAAAGATCATATAATTAATATTACATATAATAAAGATAACTTATCATTGAAAGGATCTGGTAAGGTCAAATTAGAGAATGAATTTGACAAAATAAATTATGTTATAATTAATAAAAAATCTGATTTTGAATTTATTTCAAATATTAATTTATCAGAATTAAGCATTATTAATAACAAATTTACAAAGAACTTTTTCCCAAACACAAATGATAAGATAAATTTAAAAAATCATAAAATTAAGATTAGTTACAAAAATAATAGTTTGTCTTTTGAAGGATTGGGTAAAATTCAAATAGAAAAAAAATTAGATCAAATTAATTATTTTATTAAAAAAAATGAAAATAATTTAGAATTCGATGTCAACTTAGATTTAAATAAAACATTATTAAAAATTGATACTTTAAACTATGAAAAACAAAGNAAATCAAAAGCATCANTAAAATTAATTGGTAGTTATAATAAATATAATGAANTTAATTTAAACGAGGNAAGTNTTCTTGAAAAAAATAATCAAATTTTTACTTAATAATATTTCTTTAGATAAAGAATATAAAATCTTAAGTATTGATAGTCTAAATTTAGACTATATTGACAACNAAAATAAAAAAAATCNATTAANATTAAATAGAAAACAAAAAAATAATTATGAANTACTTGGNGAAGAATTTAATGCTAACAGTCTAATNACAGNTCTACTTGAAAATAAAGAAGATGAACAATCTAAAGTTTTNAAAAATGAAATTAATTTAAATTTAAAACTAAATAAAGTTTATATTGATGATGATAATATAATAAAGAATTTAAATGGTAATCTCTATATTAAAGATAATAAAGTCTTCAATACAAATATCTCTGCTATTTTTGCAAATAATGAAAATTTAACTTTTGCAATAAATACTAACAATGGTAAAAAAATAACTACTTTATTTTCTTCAAGAGCAGAACCAATAGTTAATAGATATAAGTTTATCAAAGGTTATAGGGGAGGTTACTTAGATTTTTATTCAGAGAAAGTGAATAATATCTCAAATTCAAAACTAAATATTTATAATTTTAAACTTAAAAAGTTACCAGCATTAACCAAACTTTTAACTCTTGCTTCACTTCAAGGAATCGCAGATTTGTTATCTGGAGAAGGTATAGGTTTTAACGAGTTTGAAATGAATTTTAACAACAAAGGAGATCTTATGACTATTGACGAGATATATGCAATAGGTCCAGCGATTTCAATATTAATGAACGGTTACGTAGAGCAAGATAAACTTATTAGCTTACGAGGAACGCTTGTACCTGCTACTACAATTAATAAAACAATTGGATCAATTCCTTTTTTGGGCAAAATTCTTGTTGGCGAAAAAACAGGAGAAGGAGTATTTGGAGTGAGTTTTAAAATAAAAGGTCCTCCAAAAAAATTAGAAACTACCGTAAATCCAATTAAAACTTTAACTCCTAGATTTATAACTAGAACTTTAGAAAAAATTAAAAAAAATTGATCTATTAAAAGTTCAATTCAATTTTAATATGTCTTTTCTTTCCAATCGAAAGTTTTAAATAGCCATTGTGGAACAATTCATTAAAAATAATTAATTTTTCGTCAGTGATTAATTGATCATCTAATTTAATAGCGTTTCCTTTTATTAATCGTCTAATTTCACTTTTTGATTTTTCTAATTTTGACAAAATTATAAGTTCAACAACATTCAATTCATCGTGAATATCTTTCTTTGAAAGTTTTATGGTTGGTAAAGTACTCTTACTACTAATCATAGAATCTTTATTATAAAACGCATCTTTTGCCGCTAGTTCAGAATTTTGTGCTGCTTTTTTACCATGAAGCATAGAAGTTGCTTCGTTCGCTAACTTAATTTTAAGCTGGTTGATATCATCATTTTGAATTTTATTTATTTCTTCAATATTTAAATCAGTAAACATTTTTAAAAATTTAATTACATCTTTGTCATCAATGTTTCTCCAAAATTGCCAATAATCATAAGCAGATAATAAATTTTTATCTAACCAAATAGCTCCATTTTCTGTTTTACCCATTTTTGCACCTGATGCTAAAGTTATTAGAGGAGTAGTTAAACCA
This sequence comes from Candidatus Pelagibacter sp. TMED239, assembly GCA_002169475.2. The sequence continues at coordinate 280 of NHKK02000021.1, read as the reverse complement.
TAGGCTTGAGTATTAGAGTATCTTTTAATTAGTTCAGTTCCATTTACAATATTTCCCCATTGGTCTGAACCTCCAATTTGTAAATCACAATTTTCCTTTTTATTTAATTCTAAAAAATCATATGCTTGTAAAATCATATAATTAAATTCCATGTAACTTAAAGATTGCTCTCTATCTAATCTAGTTTTTACACTTTCAAAAGTAAGCATTTTGTTTATTGTAAAATGTTTTCCAATATCTCTTAAAAAAGAAATATAATTTAATCCTTTAAGCCAAGAAT
>NHKK02000028.1 GCA_002169475.2 Candidatus Pelagibacter sp. TMED239 | reverse complement strand
TTCGAACCACCGACCCCTAGTTCCACAAACTAGTGCTCTAACCAACTGAGCTACTGCTGCATAACTCCTTTTTATATTAATTGTGTATAAATTTGTATTTTAAAATATGTAATGATTTAGCTAAGCAATAGCCTAGCATGCACTCTGTGAGAGTGTGTTTTGATAGCTAAAATTTTATTCTTAATAATCATTAATATCGTTTTAACAAAAGATTTGAGATTTGCAAGAAGAGAATTAGCGGGACAAAAAACTATAATAAGTCTGATGTCCCGATAATTTGGATTTAGGAAATAAGATTTAAGATGTTTTCTGCAATTTTACTGCGGAAGGACCTTTTTCCGTGCTTTCCACTTCAAACGTTAGTTCATCGCCTTCGTTTAAATATTTTAAACCAGCGTCTCTAACTGCCGAGCTGTGAACGAACACGTCTTTTTCTTTGTCTTCTCTCTCAATGAAACCATAACCTTTAGTACCATTGAACCACTTTACTTTGCCTTTTAGTGCACTCATTGTTTACTTTTCCTTATTTGTTATTAACTTTAATTAGTAAAAATTTACTAACCTCGCCCCTTTAATACGTATGTAGTATTGATGTCAAGATGTGTTTTTTAGAAAAAACAATAAAAATTAGTAAATTGTCTATTTTGCAACATATATCAATTGAATATGGTTATAATTGATACAATAAAAAGCAGACTAAAACTTAAATAAATATATTTATTTTTAATCAAATGCCTCTTGACTTTTGCGAATTTTGGTTCCTGATAGTCCAATCCTTGACCAGTATGATGTGATGATCGTACAAATCCTTTATCTCTTCCTATCTTCAAAAATTTTTCTTTTCTGTGTTGGTAAATTTCCTCTTTTGATGAGTTCTCAAAAAATTTTAGACTTTTGATAATTGAAAATTTTACCTCATCTGCAATTGCATCTGAATTTCTATGTGCGCCTCCCAAAGGCTCGTCTATAATTTCATCTATGATTCCTAGATTTAATAAATCTTTAGCAGTGAGTTTCATTGCCTCTGCTGCTTGTAAAGATTTACTTGGATCTCTCCAAAGTATAGAAGCGCATCCCTCTGGTGAAATTACAGAGTAAATAGAATTTTCTAACATTATTACTTTATTAGAAGATGCTAAAGCAATTGCTCCACCCGAGCCTCCTTCGCCTATTATAATTGAAATATTTGGAACTTTTAAAGACATGCAACTCTCTATTGAGTTAGCGATTGCTGCTGCTTGGCCTCTTTGCTCTGCACCAATGCCAGGATAAGCTCCTGGAGTGTCAATAAAAGTAACAACGGGAATTTCAAATCTGTCAGCTAGTTTCATTAATCTTATACACTTTCTGTATCCTTCTGGTTTCATCATTCCAAAATTTCTTTCAATTCTACTATTAAGATCTTCTCCTTTTTCTTGACCAATAACTAAAACTGATTTTTTATCAATGATACCGAAACCGGCTATTACAGATTTATCATCACCAAAAAATCTATCTCCAGATAAGGGTGAAAAGTTTGAGAAAATTTTTTTTATATAAAAGTTTGCTTTAGGCCTGTCCTCATGTCTAGCAACTAAAGTTCTTTCCCAACTATTTAGATTTGTATAAATCTCTTTCAGTTTTTCATTAATTTGCTCTTGGGTCTCTTTGATTTTTTGCGTGTCTACCTCAGAAATTCCCTCTGAGCCAAAAGGACTTTTTAGCGTATCTCTTTTCTCTTCTAAAAGCTTAATTTCTTTTTCAAAATCTAGATAATTTTTCATAATTTTCTAAGGATTTTAACATAATTCCCTTTTTAAAAGAATACAATCGGTTTATTATTTAATATGCAAAAAATAAAAAAAGGAAATTTAAAAATTGATTCTAAATTAGTAGAATTTATAGAGAAAGAAGTTATTCCAGGCACAGATATTGATCCCAATAAATTTTGGTCAAAGTTTGACGATATTGTTCATAATTTATCTACAATTAACAAAAAGTTGCTAAAGCAAAGACTTGAGATACAAAAAAAGATAGATGCTTGGCATGTCTCAAAAAAGGACACTGATTTTAATAATGATGAATATTTAGCTTTTTTAAAATCAATTAATTATCTCGTAGATGAGAAAGAGGATTTTAAAATTAGTACTTCGAATGTTGATGAAGAAATTAAATCAATTGCTGGTCCTCAACTAGTTGTACCAGTGGATAATGCAAGATATGCATTAAATGCTGCAAATGCTCGTTGGGGCAGTTTATATGACGCTTTATATGGAACAGATGTAATCGAAGGAGAAAGAAGCAGCACTTATAACCCAAAAAGAGGTGACAAAGTTATTAAGTATGTCAGAAATTTTTTAGATAAAGTATTTGCTATCAAAGATGTAAAGTGGACTGAAATTGATAAAATTAAAATTACTGATGATCAAATAAACTTACAAATTAATAATAAAAAATATTTTTTAAAAGATAAAAATCAATTTGTTGGATATAATGGAAGCAAAGAGAGTCCATCCTCTGTTTTACTAAAAAATAACAATCTACATATTGATATAATTATTAATCCAGAACATATAATCGGAAAAGTTGATAAAGCTAATATCTCAGATGTTATAGTTGAATCTGCGATCTCTACAATTATAGACAATGAAGACTCTGTTACTGCTGTAGATGGAGAAGATAAAATAAAATGTTACAGAAATTGGCTTGGCATAATGAAAGGCAATCTTAAAACTGAAATGAAAAAAAATGGGAAAAAATTTACTAGAGAACTTAAACCAGATAGAGAGTATATGAGTCCAAAAGGTGTTAAATTTAAATTGCATGGAAGAGCTTTGCTTTTAAATAGAAATGTTGGTCACCTTATGACTAATCCTGCAATAATTTTAAAGGATGGATCTGAAATTCCAGAGGGAATCATGGATGCTTTTTTTTCAACAATGTGTGCATTACATGATTTTAAAAATAGAAAAAATTCTCGAACAGGTTCGGTTTATATAGTTAAACCAAAAATGCACGGACCAGATGAAGCTTCGTTTACAAATGATTTGTTTGAAAAAGTAGAGAAAACTTTAAATCTTAAAAAGTACACAATTAAAGTAGGCATTATGGATGAGGAGAGGAGAACGACTGTTAACTTGAAGGAATGTATTAGAAAAGTAAAAGAAAGAATAGTTTTTATCAATACAGGTTTTTTAGACAGAACAGGAGATGAGATGCATACCTCTTTCGAAGCTGGACCTATGATTTTTAAAGGAGATATGAAGAAATCTTCTTGGCTTAATACTTATGAAGATTGGAATGTTGACATAGGTCTTTCTTGTGGATTTTCTGGAGTAGCCCAAATAGGTAAGGGCATGTGGGCGATGCCAGATAGAATGTCGGATATGATGAAGCAAAAAATTGTTCACCCAAACTCAGGTGCTAATTGCGCTTGGGTGCCATCACCAACGGCTGCAACGCTTCATTCAATCCATTATCATGAAGTAAATGTATTTAAAAAACAGATTGAAATAAAAAAGAGAAAAAAAGCGAAATTGGATAAAATTTTAGAAATACCAATCGCAGATAGGCCAAATTGGTCTGTTGAAGAAATTAATAAAGAATTAGAAAATAATGCCCAAGGAATTTTAGGGTATGTAGTAAGATGGATTGATCAGGGAGTTGGTTGTTCAAAAGTTCCTGATATAAATAATGTAGGCCTGATGGAAGATAGAGCAACATTGAGAATATCTTCACAACATATGGCAAACTGGCTTTATCATGGTGTCTGTACAAAAGATCAAGTGATGGAAGTAATGAAAAAAATGGCTAGGATTGTTGATGAACAAAATGATAGTTCTGAAAAATCAAGTTACAAGAAAATGTCTGATAACTTCGAGAATTCAATAGCGTTTAAGGCTGCATGTGATCTGGTTTTTAAAGGTAAAGACCAACCCTCAGGATATACTGAACCTTTGCTGCATGAGAGAAGATTAGAAAAAAAATCTAATATTAATTAATCGTTTGTAACTGGAACTCTATTTTTAAAGGCAGAAAAAAGCGTTCCATCATCCAGTTGCTCAATTTCTCCTCCAACTGGTAGACCTTGAGCTAATTTTGTAATTTTTATTTTATCATTTTTAATCGAATCCTCTATATAATGAGCTGTGGTTTGACCTTCAACAGTAGCACTTGTTGCGATAATCACTTCCTTTAAACTATTTTTTTTTATTCTTTTAACAAGAGAATCTATTAATAAATTTTTTTTTTCATAATTTTCATTAGAGTTAAGTGTGCCTCCCAGAATATGGAAATAACCTTTGTATATATTTGCAGACTCAATTACCCACATATCAGCAAGATTTTCAACAACGCAAATTTTATCAAATTTGCTTACTTCCTCACAAATACAAACTCTATCTATAATTTTTAAATTACCACAATTTATACACCTCACTACATTTTTATAAATTTTTGATAATGACTGAGCTAATGGTTTAACCATGCTATCTTTATTATTAATAAGTTTAAGTATAATCCTTTTAGCTGACTTAGGTCCTAAACCCGGTAGTCTTGAAAATTGTTTTATAAGCTCTTCTATCTCTGGAATGTTGTTGCTCATTTAAAAAGGTGGTTTAATATCAAATGGAAGTTGAATACCTCCAGTAAGATTTGATAACTCCTCAGAAGACTTCTTCTTAAGATTCTCTTTAGCATTATTGTAAGCTGCTTTTATCAAATCATTAATTACTTCTCTGCTCTCTTTTTTTGCATCTTCACTTATTATAATTGATTTCATCTCATAATCGCCGGTTAGAATTACTTTAACCAAATTTCCTCCTGCTTCTCCCTCTACTTCAATTTTTTTAATTTTGTCTTGGAGTTCTTTCATTTTTTCCTGCATTACTTTTGCTTTTGAAAGCATGTCTGTAAAATCATTCATCTTTTTCCTCTTTAACATCAACTAGTTTAGCATCTGAAAAAGTTGAAAATATTTCTTTTGCTAATTTACTATTTTTTTCTTTTGATACGTTTGCAGACTTATTTTCTAAATTTTTTTCGTAGAAAGTTTTCGCACCAGAAGTTTTGCTTAAGGAAATTATCCATCTTTCTCCGGTCCAGACAAGTAATTTTTCTGTAAGCAATTTAATAAAATCTTTGTTTAACTTCTCATTGAATCCTATATCTATTTTTCCTTTCTGAAAGTTAACCAGTCTTACGTTTCGCTCTAGGTCGTATTTAAGTTCTATTTCTTTTTCTTTCTCGGCAAGTTTTATTAAATCTTCAAATTTTTCAATTTGAATATTTTTTTGAACTTCAATTTTTTTTGATTGACTGATTTGAATTTGCTCAGTGTTTTTAAGTTGACTCGTAGTTATGTTTTTTATTTTTTTTTTGTCTTTTGGCTCATCAGATTCAATTTGATTGTCAATTTTTTTAAAATTTCCATTATCTTTAATCTCTTGATCATTTATCTTAATATCTTTAGTGCTTTCAATATCTTTTAAATGAATTAATTGTAAAATGTACATTTCCAAAGATAAATTTTCATTAGATACTAGTTTAAGATCATCTATAGTTTTGATGGTTAGCTGCCAAAATAATCCTAAATCTTGCATATTTAAATTTTTGGAATAATCATCAATCATTTTAATTTCAGACTCTGAAATTAAGTTATCTTTTTCAATAGGGCCTAGATTTACCCTTCTACTAAACAAATGAAGTATTTCTAATATATCGTTCAGAAAATATCTCGCATCTAAACCTTCCTCGATCATTTCTTTCAAAAAATCTACAGCTTTTTTTTGCTCACCACTAAGAATCTCTTTAAATAGATGAATAATTTTACTTCTGTCAGCTAAGCCAAGCATTTTTCTTACGTCTTGATCGTTAATTTCTTTATCTTTACCGGAACCTTCAGTAATTAATGCTCTATCTAACAATGATAATGCGTCTCTGACGGAACCTTCAGATGCTCTAGCGATAATTTTAAGTGCTTCATCAGAAATCTTTCCAACCTCTTTTTTTGAAATATCTTTTATGTGCAAAAAAAGCTTTTGCAAATTTACTCTTTTCAAATCAAATCTTTGACATCTTGATAAAATTGTTACTGGTATCTTTCTTACCTCAGTGGTTGCAAGAATAAATTTTAATCTTTCAGGTGGTTCCTCTAAAGTCTTAAGTAGTCCATTAAATGCTTGCTTTGAAAGCATGTGAACTTCATCAATTATAAAAATTTTATAACTAGCGCTAGTCGGACTATACTTAGAATTTTCAATAAGCTCTCTTACGTCGTCAATACCAGTTTTTGAGGCAGCATCCATTTCAAGAACATCAATGTGATTAGAACTAACTATTTCTTTACAAGTATCGCAAAAAGACTCTGGGGAACATTTTTTAGAACTATCAGAATTTTTAATACAATTTAAAGCTTTTGCTATTAACCTGGCTGTAGTAGTTTTTCCAATTCCTCTGATACCTGTCAAAAGATATGCATTAGGGGTCTTGCCCAGCTTAATGGCATTAACAATAGTTTGTGCGATAACTTCTTGGCCTATTAAATCTTTAAATTCTTGAGGTCTGTATTTTAAAGCTAAAATTTTACTATTATTCATTTTATTAAAAGAGGCAGGCAACAACCTGAAAAATTTTCACTACGGCTGCTTCTTTTCAGACCTGACCGGGTTTATGAAACATCCACCTGATGCCAACCTCAACATGATTATATCAAGATAGATTTGATTACTACAAGCTAGAATTTAAATTTGTGGACTATTTTTTCCTAAAATTTGAGGCTTGATACACGCCTAATATATCAAGACTTTCCGTATGAAACCCGAGTTCCTCCATTGCATTTTGTACAGGTTTCTCGTCTAAATGTCCTTCAAAGTCCAAATAAAAGTTAGTTTGGGCAAATGTGTTTTTAACGGAAAAACTCTCAAGTTTTGTCATATTAACTTGGTTAGTAGCAAATCCTCCTAAAGACTTATATAAAGCGGCAGGTTCACTCTTCAATCTAAAAATACAAGTTGTAATATATTTTTTTCCTTTTTCAAACTCTGGCTGATGAACATTTTTTCCCATTACAAGAAATCTTGTAACATTTCCTTTTTCATCCTCTATATTTTCTTTTAAAATTTTTAAATTATAAATTTTAGCTGATAGTTTTGAGGCTATAGCTGCAATAGATTTATCTTTTCCTTCTGCGAGTTCTTTTGCTGATCCCGCAGTATCTGCGGAAATTATAGTTTTAAATTTATTATTCATTATAATTTTTTGACACTGACCTAAAGCTTGAGCGTGACTTCTAACACACTTTATATCTTTCATTTCAGCATCATTTTTTGACAATAAGTTGTGTTCTACTTTTTGAAAATGTTCTGCATGAATCTGAAGTTTATATTTTGGTAGAAGATAATGGATATCTGCTACTCTGCCTGCTAAAGAATTTTCTAATGGAATTATAATTTTATAGGAATCATCTTCGAATGCTGTTTTAAAAGTTTCTTCAAAAGTAGAGCATGTTTTTATCTCCGGATTTTTAAAAACTTCGTTAATAGCTATATGTGAATATGCACCTGGTTCGCCTTGAAAGGCAATTTTAATTTTAGACATTTCTCTCCATCAATTTCTTTATTTCTATTAGATCGTTCTCAGTGTCTACACTTAAAGGAGATTGATCTACATATCCAACATCAATTTTCATTTTATTTTCTAGCGCTCTTAGTTGTTCTAATCCTCTTTCTGTCTCGAGTTTAGTTCTTTCTAAGCTTACATACCTCAATAAAGCTTTGTTAGTAAAGGCATAAATTCCTATATGGTGGTAGATAAAATTTGAAATATTATTTTCTATAACTCTTGAAAAATCTAAAGCAGCTGAAAATTTATCATTTTTTATAATTTTTTCTTTCGTCGAGACCTTAACAACATTTCGATCTGACTTATCTTTTTCATTATCTAATTTTGAGGCCAGTGTAGCTATTTCACAATTTTTTTTTTTAATATGATCTACAAGATAATTTATAGCTGAAGGATCTAAATTAGGCATATCACCTTGTAGGTTAATGATGAACTCTGGCTCACTTTTAAGTTCATTTTTAAAAACTTCATATATTCTATCAGTACCAGTTTTGTGAGAAGTTTTTGTGATAATAACCTTGCCTCCTATATCTTTAATCTTTTGGGCTATAGCTTCATCTGGTGTTGCAACCAAAACTTCATCTACATTAGATTTTTTAGCTAAATCATATACGTGTAAAATCATCTCTTTGTTGTTTATTAATTTCAAAGGTTTGTTTGGCAGCCTCTTGGCGTCAAGTCTTGTTGGTATAATTAATGCAATCTTGCTCATATTTGTGCGGCTCATAGACGCAAAAAAAAACGACTATTTTTTGTTTTATTTTATTTAGTCATGCTATATGTCATTATTAGTTATCAAATTTATGAATGGTTTTGAAATAAATAAAATTATTGCTTCAGTTCTTGCTACTGTTTTAATCGTATTTGGTATTACAAAATTCACAGATATTTTATTTCGCGTAGATAAGCCTAGCCAGTCTGCATATAAAGTTGAAAAGGTTGAAAGTTTAGCAACCGATGCTTCTACAGTGGCGGCTAGTACTGATATAAGCAGTCTCCTAGCAATGGGCGACATTCAGCATGGAGAGAAAGTTTTTAAGAAGTGTAGCGCTTGCCATATGATAGCTGCAGGTGGAAAAAATATGATCGGCCCAAATCTTTGGAGTGTAATAGGTAGAGAAACTGGAGCGGTTGCAGGTTATAAATACTCTAAAGCCTTAGCTGCTTATGGAAAAAAGTGGACGTTTGATGAAATGAATGGTTTTTTAATAAAACCATCAGTGCATGTTAAAGGTACCAAGATGGCTTTTGCAGGATTAAAAAAAGAAAGAGATAGAGCTTCTGTTATTTTATATATGAACTCTAAAGCTGATAACCCTCTTAAAACACCTTAGTTCAAACACCAATTTATAATACTTTTCTGAACATGAACTCTATTAAGAGCTTGGGTCCAAACTACAGATTGTTCTCCGTCAATAACGTCATTAGTTACCTCTTCCCCTCTTCCAACCGGAAGACAGTGCATGAAAATAGCGTCTGATTTAGCATGGCTCATTAGCTTTTTATTAACCTGATATTTTTTTAGAGATTTTTTCTTTTTACTTTTATTTACTTTATCGTTCATAGAAATCCATTTATCTGTCATTATACAATCAACATTCTTTGCTGCCTCTCTAGGATCGTTTGTTACCGTAAGTTTTGTTTTATTTTTTTTTGCCCATGAGACTATCTTTTTATTAGGTTGATATTGTTTTGGACAACCAATTTTTAATATAAAGTTAAATTTACTAGCAGCTTCAATAAGAGAGTTTGACATATTATTATTGCCGTCTCCTAACCAAGCAATACTCTTGCCTTCTATATTTCCTTTTTCCTCCTCAAAAGTTAAGATATCAGACATAACTTGACAGGGATGACTTTGGTTTGAAAGTCCATTGATTATGGGAATAGTAAGATGTTTTCCAAATTCTTTTAAATTCTCGTGCGATGAAGTTCTTAGCATAATAATATCAGCGTACTCAGATAATACCTTCGCAGTGTCTTTTAAAGTTTCATTTCCTTTACCATAATGTATTCCCTCTGGACTTAAAAATATAGACGAGCCTCCAAGCTGTTTGACAGCAATATCAAATGATATTCTTGTTCTAGTCGAAGGTTTCTCAAAAATCATGATCATTGATTTTCCGTTAAATGGCTTGTCATTGTCTGGTTCAGATTTGTTAAGACCTTTTCTATCAGACTTTCTTTTCTTAGCCTCTTCTATGATACCTCTTAGTTCTTGGGAGGATAAATCAGATATATCTAAAAAGTTTTTCATTTATAAGTTTTACATACTTTATTTAATATTGCTACAGCCTCATCAATATTTTTCTTTTTAACATTTAAGGGAGGAAGCAACCTTATAACATTTTCAGCAGCCCTAACTGCTAAAAGTTTGTTTTCTAATAGTTTATTAATAAATTTATTTTGATCTTTTGAAATTTTAAGGCCTANTAATAATCCCATTCCTCTTACTTCCAAAATGACTTTNGGATATTTCTTTTTTAAGTTTTGAAGCTCATTATGAAAATACTTTGATGTTTGCTGTACATTTCTCAAAAAACCTTTTTTAAATATCACATCAAGAACTGCATTGCCCACGCTCATAGCTAGAGGATTTCCTCCAAAAGTAGTGCCGTGGGAACCAGGTGTCATCCCTGAAGCAACCTTTTTAGTCATTAAACAAGCACCAATAGGAAATCCGCCTCCTATACCTTTAGCTATTGGTACTATATCTGGTTTAATTTTTGCGTGTTCGTAAGCAAAAAATTTACCAGTTCTTCCTATACCGCATTGAACTTCATCCAGGATAAGTAATATTTTCTTTTTGTTACAAAGTTTTCTTAAATGTCTTAGACAAAAATCAGGAATCACTTTTATTCCTCCTTCACCCATTATTGTTTCAACCATTATTGCTGCAGTTTTTTTGGTTATTTTTTTTTCTAAATCTTTATGATCTCCGAAATTAAAATGATCAAAACCATCAACTTTTGGATAGAAACCTTCCGTCATTTTTTTACTATTACTTGCAAAAATAGTAGCAAGGGTTCTTCCATGAAAACTTTTATTAATGCAAAGAATTCTATTTTTTTTTGGCTGTCCTTTAGAATAAAAATATCTTCTTGCAATTTTAATCGCTGCTTCAGTNGCTTCAGCGCCAGAATTTTGAAATACAACGTAATCGGCGAAAGTTTTTTGCGTCAACCTCTTTGCTAGCTTTTCTTGTTCTGGAATTATAAAAACATTAGAAACATGCCATAATTTTTTAGATTGCTTATTAATTGCTTTATTTAAATAATCGTTTGAGTGACCTAAAGAATTAACAGCTATGCCTTGAACGAAGTCTAAATATTTTTTTCCTTTAGATGAGTATAAATAACAACCCTTCCCTTTTTTAAAAGAAATTTTCTTTCTACTGTATGTGTTTAATACTGAACTCATGATTAGCTCTTAAGTTTATACCCTTTTTTTAATAAAAGATATGCCAAGAGGCCTAAAAGAATACATAAAATAAAAAGATAAACTGCACCTATAAAAATTGAACCATCAGATGTCTCTAAAAAACTATATCTGAATCCATCAATCATGTAGAAAAAAGGATTTAGCTTGCTAATTGTTTGAAGAAATTCAGGTAATCTTTCAATAGAGTAAAAAGTACCAGAAAGAAAGGACAGAGGAGTTATAATAAAATTTGTTACCGTCGCCATGTGATCAAATTTTTCAGCCCACAAACCTGCTATTACGCCAAGTGCACCTAGTGCAAATGAGGATAAGAAAGTAAATATTATTAAGGTTGAATAGTTCTTAATTTCTAAATCTACCAAAAAATAAAAGATTATTATGGATATGATTGCAATCATTACGCTTCTAGTAACCGCAGCTAAAGTAGTTGCAACTGTGATTTCAGCAGCTGATAAAGGTGCATACAAAATATCAACAATATTTCCTTGAATTTTACCAATCATAAAAGATGAAGACGAGTGAGAAAAAGACTGCTGAATTATTTGCATAGCTATAAGCCCAGGTGCTAAAAAACTGATGAAAGAAACTCCTAAAACGCTTCCTCTATCATCCCCAATAGCTAAAGATAAAACCAGAAGAAATAACAAAGATGATATTAAAGGTGAAAATATAGTTTGGATCCACACTATTAAAAATCTTAAGACCTCTTTTTTGTAAAGAGTCCAAGCTCCAGTCCAGTTGATTAGACCAAATCTTCTTGTACCGATTTTATATTTTTCTGTAATTTCAACCATGGCTAGTCTTATAACCCTAAATTTTTAAAAATCTGTGCAAAACTGCATTTTACACTGATTTTTGTGATTTTATTCTTCCAGACCACAATATTATGTATTAAGTTTAAAAAAAACACTAAATATAGTATAAGTTGTAAAATGAGCTGGACAGACGAAAAAGTAGAAAAACTCAAAGAGCTTTGGAGCAAAGGTCAAACGGCTAGTCAAATAGCTGAGGCATTGGGAGATACGACTAGAAATGCTGTAATTGGAAAAGCACATCGATTAAATCTAGAGGCAAGAGCGCCTTCAAAACAAACTAATAAACAACAAGGTTTTAAAAGAAATAAAAAAACGCAAAAACCAGTTAGTAGAAAAAGTAGATTTAAATCTATTTTATTGGATAAAAATTTTGAGCCTGAAAAACCAACTTCACTAGAGGAACTTACTGATACTACTTGCAGATGGCCGATTGGTCATCCAGATGAGGATAGTTTTTACTTTTGTGGAAGAAAACCTGTAGAAGATTTCTCTTATTGCAAATTACACGTTTTGTATGCGTTTCAACCTAAAAATACAAAAGAAGAGCCTATCACCAAAGAAGACGAGGTTCCGGCATTCTTAGAAAAGAAAATTAAGTCCGCAAGTTAACAAAACTTTAACATTACAATCATATAATTGAATATGAAAATTATTAAAAAATACCTTAAATGGTTAAGCACTTTTTTAGTCTTAACAGGTATATTATTAACTAACTTAAATATGTATCCAATTAATATAATGTTTCACGGGGCTGGAGTTGTAGGCTGGACTGTAGCTGGTTTTTTATCAAAAGATAAAGCTATACTTACAAACTTTGGTTTACAGATTCCATTATTTCTAATCGGATTTTATCAAATACTTTTTTAGATAATGAAAAATGTTCTTTTTGTTTGTACTGGAAATTCTGCTCGCAGCATCATTGCTGAAAGCATAATCAATCATAGTTATAAAGATAAATTTAAAGGCTTTAGTGCAGGGAGCAACCCTTCAGGTAAAATAAACCCTTATATAAAAAATTTTTTACAAAAAAAAGGTTTTGATCTCGAAAAATGTTATTCCAAAAACTTTGATGAATTTTTAAATAATAAAATAAAAATAGATCATGTTTTTACGGTTTGTAGTAATGCTCATAACGAGGTTTGTCCGATTTGGCCTGAAAAAAAAGAAATTATTCATTGGGATATTGAGGATCCCGTAAAAAAATTTNAGAATACAAATGATCCAAATGAAATAAACGATATATCTCAATTAACTTTTGATGATATAAATTCTAGAATTGAGGATTGGATTAAAAATGAGAAATAATTCTAAAATTTTTTACGGAGAGTTTATTGGAAGTTGTTTCTTAGTCATGATTATTGTGGGTTCTGGTATAATGGCACAAAACTTGACTGAAGATATTGCTGTAATGCTAATAGCTAACGCTTTAGCAACTGGCGCAGGATTATTTGTTCTGATTACATCAATCGGAGATATTTCAGGAGCACATTTTAATCCAGTAGTAACAATGGCAATGTATCTTACAAAGAAGATTAAAAAAAATTTAATTATCATTTATATTTCAGCTCAAATCTCAGGTTGCTTGTTGGGAGTAATACTTGCAAATTTTATGTTTGAACTACCCGTGATAGAATTGTCACAAAAAGTAAGGCCAGGAATTAATATTTTTATTGCAGAACTTATTGCTACCTTTGGATTAATTTTTCTGATATTCGGATCTTTAAAGAGTGGTAAACTTGCGGTCGCCTCATCAGTTGCGACTTATATAACTGCAGGTTACTGGTTTACCTCTTCAACTTCATTTGCAAATCCAGCGGTAGCAATTGCAAGAACTTTTACAGANACATTTACTGGAATTAATTACTTAAATACNCCTAGCTATATCATTGCTGAAATTATTGGTGGAATTTTGGCTGTCTATTTAATCAGAAAAATTATTTTATAATTGGAGGGCAGCCCAAGATAATATTGATACCTTGGGCTGTTTAATTAATAATTAAAAGAGTGGGAGTCTCTTGTGTAATTAATAGTTCAAATTTATAAAAGAAATATTTAAATTAAGTTAAAGATTTATTAATTTTCAAGAATAAATGATATTAGAGTCGACATTCATTTCTCTTGCCAGATTTTTAA
>NHKK02000027.1 GCA_002169475.2 Candidatus Pelagibacter sp. TMED239 | reverse complement strand
TAGAGGAACTATTATCTTTAACTGGACACCAAACTTTACAGATGGAAAAGGATTTACTTTTATCGATTTTCCACCGTATTATGATGGTTGCAGACCAGTTGATGGCGGTGATGGTAAATGTGGAGCTCCAGATGGTTATTTGAAAAAAGCCGTGAATGAGAATTTCCCAAAAACTCATCCAGCTGCCGCAGCTATGTATAAAAAGTTATCATTTAACACTAGTCAAATTGGAGCAATGGCTGCTTTGGTTGATGAAGATAAAATGTCTCACGAAGATGCTGCTAAAAAATGGTTAGCTGATAACGAGAGCGTTTGGAAGAAGTGGACTAATTAATCATTTTAACTAAACGATATCTAAATTTAAATTCTCCCCTAGTTTTGCTAGGGGAGATTTTTTTTTAAATTTGATATATTTTATTATAAGAAAATGAAAAAATTTTTTATATTCCTCATTTTTAGTTTTATTATTTCAAACCCAAGTTTTGCAAAGAAATCAGGATGTACAGATGGTGATTGCAATAATGGATTCGGAACCTGGACTTATACTGATAAGACAACTTATGTCGGACAATGGCAAAATGGATCTAAAAAAGGAAAGGGTATCGAGACTTGGCCAAATGGATATGTGTACGAAGGTGAATTTAATGACAGTAAATGGCATGGAAAAGGCACCTTAAAATTTCCAGATGGATCTTCTTATACAGGAGAGTGGAAAAACAATAAGATGCATGGAAAAGGAGTATTTAAATGGTCTGATGGAAAAGTAATTCAAGGTAAATGGAATGAAGGAGATTATGTTAAATAAATTAACTCAATTTCCAGATAGTATAAAAAGCTTAATAGGATTAACGAGCTTAATAATTATAATTTTTTTTTCTTTTCTAATATTAAATATTTTTTTTGGACCTGATAAAGATGCAGAGTTTAAAATTGCTGAACAAAAAAAAGTAGAGGAAAAAGCTAATGAACTGATTGCGATTTTACCTAGAGGTGTTTTAACATTTTACAAGTCAGAAATAGGACAACAACTATCATCAGATGAATACAAAATGATTTGTATTAATACAAAAATTATTACTCAGAGAGCTATTATGGGTGCTAATATTGTTGATAACGATGCTTTTGATTTATACACAGCTAATGGCGGAACTACTGGAAAATATTCTGTAAATTGGGATGACAGTAAAAATAAATGTTTTGCTCAATTTACTGTCAAGCCTCTATCGGGCTCTTCTAAGTCTGTGACAGTTAAGGGAGAAGCCTTAGGTTTTTTAAAAACTAGTATTGATACAAGGGTTTATTTTATTAAGAATTTTTAATGAAGTATTTGATAATAATAATAGTATAAATATATAAAATATAATTATGACATCAACACCAGTAATTAAATGTGATTCAGTTTATAAAATATTTGGATCTAATGCAGAAAAAATGCTTAAAAATTCAAATGGAAATGTTGATGCAAAAACATTTCAAGATGCAGGCTGCATTGTAGGGGTTAACAATGCTTCTTTTGAAGTTTCTAAAGGTGAAATGTTGGTAGTTATGGGCTTATCAGGATCAGGTAAGTCAACACTATTAAGATGTATTTCACGATTAACTGACGCTACAGGTGGAAAGATTTATATAGAAGGCCAAGACTTGTTAGCAATGAATGATAAACAGTTAATAGAATTAAGAAGAAGTAAAATGGGAATGGTTTTTCAAAGTTTTGCCTTACTTCCACATAAAACAGTATTAGAAAACATTGCATTTCCACTTCAGGTGAAAGGTGGAGAAACTGATNACAGTATTAAAAAAGCAATGGAGATGGTTGANCTAGTTGGGTTAAAAGGNAGAGAAAANTATTTTCCTAGAGAACTATCNGGAGGNCAACAACANAGAGTGGGAATTGCACGNTCGCTAGCAGTTGAGCCAGATATATGGTTTTTAGATGAACCATTTTCNGCNTTAGATCCNTTAATAAGAAAAGAAATGCAAGANGAATTTTTAAGACTTCAAGGAGTATTAAATAAAACAATTCTTTTTATNACTCATGATTTTGATGAGGCATTAAGACTTGCAGATAGAATAGCCATTATGAAAGATGGTTTGATTGAACAATTAGACACTCCAGCAAATATTGTTTTAAATCCTAAAACTGAATATGTAAGAAAATTTACGGAAGAAGTGCCAAGAGAAAAAGTATTAAAAATAGAGGCAATAATGGAGGCTTCTACAAATGATAAAGGCTCAAACTATATAAATGTTTCTAAAGATGCAATTATTGAAACTGTAGCAGAAAAAATATTAAGCCAAGAAAAACCAGCAAATGTTTTAGACGCAAATAATAATATCATTGGAAGCGTGAAGCCATCAAAAATAATACAAACAGTTTTTAGAACTGGAAAAGAAAAATCATAAACCTTATGGAAATAATTAAAAAATACCCAAAAGCTATTCAATGGATTTTTTTGTTAGTCGTCTTTTTTGGTCTATGTTTTGCTATTCAAATACCAGAAGGGTATGAGTTTGCGAAGGCAGGAACAGAATTTATTGATAAAGATAAGCTAGACCAAACCAAGTACAGTGTTCTTTGGAGACTACCTGCTTTTATAGCTTGGATGCCAGGATGGATAAATGATTCAGTATATTTTTTATTAAATGAATGGTTCCCGATTGAATACTTTGACTCAAGTATTCAAGAAACAAAATCTCGACCATTAGTTCTTCATATAACTAGATTAATTTCAAGCTCTATGCTTTTTTTGATACAATTAATTCGTGAAATTTTAATTGGTGGAGTTGATACTATAGTAGCGTTTACAAGCTGGGATTTTTTGAGTGCAAATCCTTGGGCAAAATTACCAGGTCTACCTTGGACAATAGTTGCTGGTGGAGCAATTTTATTAGGTCATAAACTTAGTGGAAAAAATTTAGCAATATTTGCAGCTATAACCATGATCTTTATTTCTGCTTTTGGACAATGGAAACCATCAATGCAAACTTTGTCATTGGTTTTGGTAGCCGCACCTATTTCTTTTGCTTTAGGTCTTGGATTTGGGATTTGGGCTTATAAAAGTAAAAGAGTAGAAAATTTTTTAAATCCTCTTCTAAATGTTGCACAAACGATGCCTCATTATTCTTACCTTGTTCCAATAATGGTTCTATTTGGAATAGGTGATCANGCTGGAGCAATAGCAACAATTATTTTTGCNACACCNCCAATGGTNAGANTAACTTTNTTAGGTTTAAGAAAAGTNTCNCCNGAAGTTATTGAAGCAGGTAAAATGAGTGGNTGTACAGATTANCAGTTNTTATCTGAAGTTTTAATTCCAACTGCAAGAAGNGATATNTTAATNGGTGTCAATCAAGTGATAATGCAATGTTTAGCTATGGCTGTTATAGCATCTTTTATAGGAGCCAAAGGTCTTGGATGGAATTTATTACTCGCATTAAATCAATTAAGAATAGGTTTGGCACTTGAAGCTGGGGTATGTATTACTTTAATAGCTGTTTTATTAGATAAATTATCATTAGCGTGGGCAAATAAACAAAAAAACTATTTTGAAAATCCAACTCCTTTTGAAAAAAATAAGTACCTTTATATATTTGGAGGTATTGTAGTTATTGGTTATATATTTTCTTTCTTAGGAACTTTTTTATTTAAAGAGGGTTTTAATTACTTTTTCATTGTCCCACATAATAAAGGAATTTCTACTGAAGCTTTCTGGAATGCGGGAGTAGATTGGGTTTTAGCNAATTTTTTNGANACNCTTAAAATTTTTAATACNTGGTTGATNNTAGANGTATTAATACCAATGAAAAATGCTTTTTTAAGAATGCCTATAGTTGCTACATTCGTTTTATTTATGGGAGCAGGTTACATAATTGGTGGAATTAGATCAGCGTTAGTTGTTGGAAGCTTTACTTTATTTATAGCTTTAACAGAATGGTGGGATAGAGCATTGATAACAATGTACATGGCAACTTTTGGTGTAGTAGTTTCTGGAATTCTTGGAATAACGATAGGTACTTTAAGTGCTCAAAATAAAACTAGCTCAAGGATAACATTGGGAGTATGTGATACTCTTCAAACATTCCCATCTTTTGTTTATTTGATACCAGTTATTATGCTTTTTGGGGTAACAGATACATCAGTTTTGATTGCTGTTGTTGTTTATGCAACAATACCTGCAACAAGATACACTATAGAAGGATTAAGAAGTGTACCTTCAGCCTTGCATGATGCTGGATCAATGTCGGGTGTAACTCGGTTACAGAGATGGTTAAAAATAGAATTACCTCTTGCATTTCCTCATATAATGTTAGGAATAAATCAAACAGTTGTTTTTGCTTTATTTATGGTAATCATTGGAGCTATGATTGGAACAACAGATTTAGGACAATATATTTTAAAAGCACTATCTGACAGACAAGGAACAGGTAATGGTCTAATGCTTGGCTTGTGTGTAGCATTTATAGGGCTTGCTGTAGATAACTTAATAAGAACTTGGGCAGATCAAAGAAAAAAACTTCTAGGTTTAGATTAAAAAAATATGAAAAAAATTTTAGTTATTGGTGGTGGGGCCATGGGGTCAGCCTTCACCGTTCCTTGTATAGAAAATAACAATAAAGTTATTATAACTGAACCATATAGCAGGATCTTTATAAAAGATCTCTCCTCAAAAAAAAAATTTCACTCATCTTTAAAAATAAAACTTCCAAAAAAATTACAATTTAAGAAATTTTCTAAAGAGTTGCTAAAAGAAAAATTTGATCTAATTGTAATTGCTCTTAGCCTCTCAGGAATTGATTTTATAGGCAAGGAATTAAAAAACCTTAAGATTAGAACTCCAATTTTAGTTTTAACAAAAGGATTAAAATATGAAAAAAAAATTAATAAAATACTAACTATTTCAGAGCAATTAAAAAAAAACTACAAAGGAATGAATGTTTCTGTTTTGAAAGGGCCTTGTTTAGCAAAAGAATTAGCAAACAAGAAACAAACGAGTGTAGTGATTGCAAATAGAAATTTAAAAAATGCTCAATCAATCGGTAAACTTATTTCAACAAAATACTATATTGCTGAATATTCTGATGATATTATTGGAGTTGAAGTATGCTCGGCTATTAAAAATATTTATTCCATGATAATAGGAGCTGGTCAAAGCTTAAATTCGTCATCAAATTTATTTCAAAAATCTTTAATAGAGATGAGATATTTAACTAGATATTTTAAGGGAAAAGAGGAGACCATCTCAGGTCTTGCTGGTGTTGGTGATTTATATGTTAGTGCTGCAGGAGGAAGAAATAGTAAAATGGGAAGTTATTTAGGAAAAGGCTATACTTTTAAAAAAGCTAAAAAAAAATTTATGCCTAAAGATACTGTAGAGGGAGAGCAACTTATTAGAGAAATAGCACCTTATATATTAAAAAAAATCTATAAAAAAAAAATTCCTTTAATGCTTAATTTGACAAGAGCTATCATTAAAAATAAAAAACTTAAATTAAATTAAATTTCATTTAATTATTTTTTCTAATATATAAATAGATCTATTCTTATTAAACTCTAAGTTATGAATTTCAGAGATTTTAAAATATTTTGTAATCAATTTCTCGAAATTTTCTTTTGTAAAATCCCTATATAAATCTACATTCACACTTGCTAACTCTAAAAATCTTTGGTCTTGATTTGATACAAATTCAAATATCAAATTTTTTTTTGTTAAATTAAAAAGTAATTCTAATATTTCGTTAAGTGGAATTCTATCTAAAATCATTAAATGATGAATTATTCCAAAAAAAATTACAGTATCAAAATAGTTAATATTTTTTTTTAGGTAGCCTGAGGTTTCTTCATTCTTCCATCCAATACTAGGAGTTGGATTTGATATGTTTACATTTGCTACAGATATACTGTTATCGCCTAAATTTTTTTGTATATGATTTATACAATCTTCGTCTATGTCAATACCATGACACTCATATGAATATTTAGAAGCTAAAAATAAAAATTCACCTGTGTTACACCCGATATCCAAAACTTTTCCCGTATTTTTTTTGAAAAAATTTTCAATTATTTGTTTTTTTTTAAAAATATCATTGTCAGAATAATGATCTCTTTTTTTTGAATAATTTGTCCAAAAAGATGATGATTTGGGCTCTAAAGAAATCAATTTTTTTTTAAGTCTCTCAAGTATTGTTAAAAGAATCCTTTTATTAATATCATGATCATCTTGATTATCTTTTTTTCTAATAATTTTTGTAGATTTTAAAATTGTTGGAGCAAAAATATATTCTAAATAAATAAATGACTTAAAAATTTTGATCCCAAGTTTATTTCTTGCGTCTATTGGATAAACTCCATCTCTATATAAAAGAAAAAGTTTTGATGTAGGGATTTTTAATTCTTTGTTTAAGATTAATGGAATAATATAATGTCTTATAAATTGACCATAGCCTAACCACGTTTTTTGTTTATCCCATTTTTCAAAACTAGCAACATCCAGAAATAAAGGTTTACCTTTTGAAAAAACTACGTTCCAAGCAGATGCATCTTTCAATATATAATCATTTTTGAGAGACTCTATTGCAATATTTAAAGTTTGCATGCCTGATAAGTAAAGTTGATATGAAGACATTTCTGTTACTTCAGTAAAATTTTGTATTTTGTGGTGAGTTATTTCGACAAAATTTTCTTTATTTAGAATATCAGATTTTTGGACCCAATTTTTTTGGATCATCTCTTTATAAAAATTTTGTTTAAAAAGATCATTAAATAAAAGAAAATCTTTTTTTTTTATTTTTCTAATTACTTTATTGTCGTCAACATACACCTCAGACAACGGATCTCTGAAAGATATTTTTCTCATTTATTATTAAACCTTGTTTTTTTAATATGAACTTTAACATCTAAATTTTTTGAATATTCAAAAAAATCTTTATTTGAATTAAGATTATTATCAAAAAATTTTTCTATCAAATCTGGAATAATAATATTAGTTGATTTTTTATTGATAGAATAACCTGATTTATCCTTTAAATTTTTTACTAAAAAAAATGAATTTCCAATATATTCTTTATCATTTTTACTTTTTGGTTTTGCCCTCCACCAATGATCAGATGAAACAATTAATAAAATATCTTCTTGATTGTTCTTTTTAATTTCATTAACCAATTCTCTCATAAAAAAATCAACATAGAGATATCTTAAAAAATAATTTTGTTTCACAATTTTATCTATTTTTAAGGTATCAAATAAAAACTGGTTTTCATGATGAAGGTGCGGAATATAAAAATGAAGAAACAATAGATTAGTATCAATTAATGTTTTATTTAAATCCCGAATATTAGTTATGTAGAATTGATCAGAAAAAAATTTTGAATTATCAAATTTTAATTTTTCTAATTTACTAAAATTTAAATCTTTAAAGTCAATTTTTTGCTTAATTTCTGTATTTTTATTTTCACTTAGGGACTGATTAAAACCTAAAATTTTTAAATAATTTTTAAATTTAAAAAGAAGACTTAGATAAAAATTAACTGCATCATCAAAGATATTTATTCTTTTATTTTCAGAAATATTATCTTTGCAAACATTCCATTTGTTAGATCTTAAATATGATGTGCAATATTCCAATACAGAGGAAATAAGTGAAACACTTAATCCTTTTTTGTTTAAACTTTCAAAAATTGTATTTTCAAATTTAAAAGGTATCTTTTTTCCATCTAAATCAGTAAAAATTTTTACTCTATGTTTTGCCTTTTCACTTAAAATATTAATACCCATTAATTGAGCCGGAACTGAGTCATTTGTAAATTTTCCAGGTGAATATGCATCATTGAAATATACACTCTCATTTTTTAAGTTGTTTAAGTTTTTAAAAACTTTTTTATTGTTAATTTCTTTTGATAAATACTCAGGATCTAATGCATCGAAGAGTATCCATAAAACTTTTTTTTCAATATTTTTATTTGTTTCTATTTTTACTGTTTTTTTATCAATTTCAGTTTCTTTTTTATAAATTTTAAATAAATCTATAATAATTATTACTGAAATAATCATTCCCAATATAGAAAAAAATTTTTTGATATTTTCCAACTTCTTTAGAAATACTAATAAAAAAGAGGTTATTATTAAGTAAGGTATTAAATAAGATATAATTTTAATAGAAATTGGTTTGAAAAGTGGATCCCATTGAATAAAATAATTGAAAGATTTTTCTATGAATAAATGGAGAGTAATTACATCAGAAGCATTAAAAATTAGCTTTAAAGTAAAGATGCAAACATAAATTAGATATGAAAATAAAAAAAAATCTTTAAATTTTAAATCATAAAGATGTAAAAAAATTATATTAAAAAAAAGTAAAATGATAAATATTTTGATTAATTCTATAATTATGATTTTAAAACTTGGAAGACTTAAGTATGTAAATTCATAAAAATAAAATGACGATAACAATAAAAGTGAAATTCCAAAAGCATCAATCTTTTGACTTATTTTCAGTTTTTTCATCTTGATTTTTCTCTAAATTTTTATCTTTTTTTTTCTTAAAAAAACTTTTTATAAACTGAATAGGGTTAGTTATAAAAAAATAACATGAAACTATAAAAGCTATAAATAGTTGAATTAAATATGATCCACTTCCAGGATCAAAATATGAAAAAGCCTGAGTGGGGTACACTATTAAGATTAAATATATAATTAAGTATTTAAATAACATTTAAGACCTTTAATTATAAAGTATTTGATTTTTCAGATATTTAATAGTTTTATTAATTAGAAAAACCATATTTTCTTAATCTCGCATCACCAGTTCTAGCATGAGCTTCCATTCCTTCGTATCTGGAGATTCTAGCACATGCTGCACCGACTGATTTAGTAGATTCTTTTGTCATTCTTTGAAAACTTAAAGTTTTTATAAATTTACCAACAAATAATCCACCCGTATAACGACCAGCACCTTTAGTAGGTAATATGTGATTTGTACCTGAACATTTATCACCATAAGCAACTGTTGTTTCTTCACCTATAAATAAAGAACCATAATTTTTTAATCTTTTGTGGAACCATTCAAGGTTTTGAGTTTGTACCTCTAAATGTTCCGGTGCATATTCATCGCTAATTGAAGCCATTTCTTCATCAGTGTCACAAAGGATAACTTCACCATAATCTCTCCAGGCAGCTTCAGCACTAGTTCTTGGTAGTTCAGGTAGTTCAGCAATAAGTTCAGGAACTCTTTTCATTACTTCCTCTGCAACTCTTTGACTTGTTGTGTATAACCAAGCAGGAGAATTATAACCATGTTCAGCTTGTCCAACTAAATCTATAGCGACCATTTCAGCATCAGCTTTATCATCTGCAATAACTGCTATTTCTGTTGGTCCTGCAAATAGATCAATTCCAACTTTTCCAAACAATATTCTTTTAGCTTCAGCTACAAACTGATTACCAGGTCCCACAAGAATATCTGCAGGAGGATTTTTAAACAAACCATTTGTCATTGCAGCAATGCCTGGAACTCCGCCTAAATTTAATATTACATCCGCACCACATAAATCTGCAGTATAAATAATTGCAGGATGAGCCCCCACACCCTCTTTAGGAGGACTACATGCAATTATGTTGTTAACTCCAGCAACTTTAGCTGTTGTTACACTCATTACAGCAGAAGCTATATGGGCATATCTGCCGCCTGGTATATAACATCCGGCTGTATTAACGGGTATTAATTTTTGACCAGCATATAAACCAGGAGACAATTCAACTTCAAAATCTTGACCATAATTTTTTAATTGTGCTTCTGCAAATTTTCTAACTCTTTCATGGGAAAATTGAATATCATCTTTTATTTTTTGATCTAATTCTTTTTTAATTTTTTCTATTCTTTCTTTGGAAACGATTATCTCACCATCATATTTATCAAATTTTTTTGTAAGACTAATGCACGCGTCTTCTTTTGAAGTTTCAATTTCTTTTAATAAGTTTTTAACTATTTCTATAGTTTTTGTATCATCTGTTGATGATGTTTTTGGTGATTTTTTTAAATATTTAATTGCCATTAAATGTTTTTGTTTAATTGTTTGTTGAATTATTTAAGGTATAAGTTCTTTTATTTCAATGAAGAATTTAAGGTAATTAGAGATATTATTTAGAATCAGTCTAAAGCAACTACTGCAGCAGCAATAGAAGCTAATCTTGCTTGTGCTTCATCAGATCGGCTTGTTATGACTACTGGAACTTTGCCGCCTACAACTACACCAGCTGCACATGCGCCTGAAAAATAAATTAACATTTTGACCAAGCCATTTCCAGTTTCTACACTAGGAACCAACAAGACATCTGCCATACCAGCAACATCATTTTTGATATCTTTAATGGCTGCAGATTTTTTTGAAATACTATTATCAAATGCTAGAGGACCAAATACATCAGCATTTAAATTTTCTTTTTTAGCAAGTTTTGTTAATTCCTGAGCATCTTTTGAACTTGGAACGCTTTCTAGCACTTCTTCAGTCGCAGATAGTATAGCTATTTTTGGTCTCTCAATACCAATTCTATTTGAAAAATTAATAACGTTTTTTAGAATATGCATTTTTGTTTTTACATTAGGCAAAACATTTAACGCACCATCTGTTATAATTAATGGTTTATCCTCTTTATCAATAGTCATGTGCCAAATATGACTTAATCGAGTTTTTCCTAATAAGTCATATTCTCTTTTTAAAACTTCTTTCATCAGAACATCTGTATGAATATGACCTTTTACAATAATTCGTATTTTTTTTTTACTAGCCAATTTAGCAGCGATAGCTGCTGTATTATTTTCTACAGGTTCGTGGATGATTTCATAGTTTGAAATATCCCATTTTAAATCTTCAGCACATTTTAGTATTTCTTTTTTATCACCAATAAAAATCGGCTCTATCAAATTTTCATTTACTGCGTCTTGAACAGATAACATTGGTAATGGTTTACCAGCATTAACTATACCAGCTTTAACACCTTTCTTTTTATGAGCTACATTTAAAAGATTTACTGGACAAACGATTTCTTTATTTGAAAGCATATGCTTTAATTTTTAAGGACTCTTAAATCCTCTTTAGTAATTTTAGTTATATTTATTTCTTTTTTTGAATTCATTTTGAATCTTTTATACTTATTTTGACCAGGATACATTATTTCTTTTATTCCTTTGATTTTTGGCAATCTTTTAATTGTCTTAATGTTATTTTTAATTCTATTATTAAAATTATTCACAAATAAATTTGTTTTAAATGTGATGAACAGATGACCAATATTTTGTGGTCCTGAAAAATCTTCAAAAGGATCCTTTACTTTACCAGCATGATTACCACCGGTTAAAACACCGCTTAAGATATCCACCATCCAAGCTAAACCTGAACCTCTAAAACCTGCTATTGGTAATTGCACACCTTCAAGAGCTTTTTTTGCATCTGTAGTTGGCTTTCCAAATTTATCTAAAGCAACACCTTCAGGAATTTTTTGATTACTTCTTGCGGCAACTCTTATCTTTCCTCTATTCACCATAGAAATTGAGGTATCTAAAATAAAAGGAACCTTAGATCCTGTCGGTGTCCCAAAACAAATAGGGTTCGTTCCAAATAAACTTTTTAATGCACCATGAGGAGCAACAGCAGGTGGAGCGTTGGTATATATCATTGTGATTAAATTTTTTTTAACAGCTTGTTCTGCGTAGTAACCTGACAATCCATAGTGGCCACTATTTTTAACAGCAACCATTCCTATACCTGTTTTTTTTGCATTTTTAATTGCTGTTTTAATTGCAATATCAGCAGCAACAAATCCTATACTATTATTTGCATCAATATGAGAAATAGATTGTGAAATTTTTTTGATTTTTATTTTGGGTTTTGGATTAATAACTTTCTTTTTAATTCGATCACAATACATTTTTAATCGAGATAAACCATGACCATACGCACCAACTAATTCAGCATTTATTAGAGCATTAGCTGAGATTGAAGCATGATTACTGCTCAAACCAAATTTTTTAAAAATATTAATAATTTCTTTTTTAAGAATAATTGTTTTCAATTTAACCTTTTCCACGCCAAGGAATGTATTTATCTATAAGTTTTCTTAAGGTAATGTCAAATAACAAACCAAGCATTCCCATAATAAAAATTGTGATCCAAATTACTTCGTATTGAAAATATTTTTTAGCAACATTTTCGACAAAACCAATACCAGTCGTCCCAGCCAAAAATTCAGCAGCAACTAAGGTTCCCCAACACATTCCCACTGCAACTCTTATACCAGTAAGAATTTCAGGTAATGAATTTGGAAAAATTACATGTCTAAGTATTTGTTTTTTAGATGCACCCAATGAGTGTGCAGCATGAATTTTTGAAAGTTGAGTACCAGAAGCCCCAGCTCTAGCTGAAATAATCATAATTGAAAGTGAAACCATAAATAACAAAAATACTTTTCCAGTATTATCAATACCTAATACCGAAATGATTAACGGTGCCCATGCTAAAGGGGGAACAGGTCTATAGAGTTCAATTAAAGGATCAAAAAAACCTTTGGCAAACCTATTTAATCCCATGAATAATCCTAATGGAACACCTATAATAATTCCAAAAACTAATCCTAGGAAAACTCTCATAAAAGAGTCCCAGATGTGTCCATAAGGAACAGGTACCTTTAATAATTTAAAGTCACCAGTTACAACCTTAAGAATCGCACCTTTGAAGTTCTGTTTTACAATTCCATCTTTAGTATGAACAGGATACTCACCTGGTAAAATATCTGCAATCCAATCAGGTAAAATGAAACCAACCACGTTACTTATATCGACCATCTTAATCCACAGAAGAGGAATATCTTTATAACCAACACTTGGTTTCGACATTAATATAAACTTATTTAAAGTATCTGATGGTTTTGGAAGCCATCTACCAGAGCCTTGTTCTGAACAACTTGGCCCACTTGCAACTATTGTTCCAGCTGGAAATAAAAAAATATCTATAAATCTTAAACCACCTTGAGCTTTTAATTGTGCATTATCAAATTTGACAATTGCATTTTGCAATTTATCTAAAGTATTTGGTGGGTAAATACTTGCAAATTCTATTCTTCTTGCAATTTTAACAATATCTTTGGCATATGTGGAAGCCACTTCCTCACTATCATCTAAGTCTTTTCTGTAAGCTTTTATTTCATCTTTAATCTTTTTAATGTTGCTTTTAAATTGTGGATTATGGTTTCGTAATTTAAAGAACTCATCACTTATTAAATTCAATTCTTGAGCTGCAGTATGAAATTTTAAACCTCTATCTGTGGACGGAACTAATGGTACTTCTATTGTATTTTCAATAGTTCCACTACCTGCATTTACTTTTGTAATACCCCAACCACCTTCTTCACCTACAGCCTTAAGTCTTTCATTGAGTTCCTGCTCAGTTTCAAATGGATAATCAGGTTTTTGAAAATTTTCAGTAAGAAGATTAATTTTACCAGTAATATCATCTATTTTTTGTTTAGTTTCATTTTCCAATAAATCTTCGTTAGTTAACAACGGAATTAATTGGTTAGTTTTATTAATAAAACTTACAAGAACAGTTTTTTGTTGATTATTGAGTTCTTGAGAATTTTGTATTTCAATTGAAATTTTTTCAAGGTTTTTATTTTCTTTTTTAATTTGTGAAGTGCTCTTTAACTCTCTTTCTTCTATAGGAAATTGATATTTCAATCCAAGCAATGAATCGTTTACTTTTCCAACTTGACAAAGTTCATTGGCAGATTTTGGATAAAAACCTTTCGCTATATCCCATGAATAATAAAGCCAAATTAAAAGAAGAAAGCTACTTCCAACAATTACCCAGTGTGTTCCACCTAATGCTCTTTCAGGATTTCCAAAAACGGCATCAACTTTTTCAGTTCTAATTAAACGTCTTCCGTAAAGAATACAGCCAATAACGGCAAAAAATATTAAAAAAGTTACTATTTGAGTTAACATTTAAATTTCTTTTCCCATTATTTCTTCTTCCATGTTCCAAATCATTTCTAATATTTCTTCTCGTTTTACAGAAAAATCTTTATTTTTTTTAATTTCTCTTAAATCTTGTTTAAGCCCCATAGAAGCAAATGGAAGATTGTATTCTTTATGTATACGACCTGGTCGAGGAGCCATTACATATAGTCTTTCGCCAAGCAACAAAGCTTCCTCAACTGAGTGAGTAATTAAGATAATTGTTTTTCCGGTTTCTTTCCAAATTTTTAAAACTAAAGACTGCATTTTTTCTCTTGTTAACGCATCAAGTGCTCCTAATGGCTCATCCATTAAAATTAAATCTGGATCATTAATAAGACATCTTGCTAAAGCAACTCTCTGCTGCATTCCTCCTGACAACTGATAAGTTGGAGTATTTCCAAAACCTTTTAATCCAACAATTTCTAACCATTCATCAACTTTTTTGGCTGTCCTAATTGGATCTTCTTTTTTCATTCTTAGTCCAAAGTTCACATTTTCTGCTACAGTTAACCACTCAAACAAAGCTCCTTGTTGAAAAACCATACCTCTTTCAACACCTGGTCCATCAATCTCATTATTATTTAAAGTGATAGTTCCAGAAGTTGGTCTAATAAATCCCGCGGTGATATTTAATAAAGTTGTTTTACCACAACCTGAAGGTCCAAGAACTGTTAAGAGCTCTCCTTTTTTAAGTGTAAAATTAACATCTTTTAAAGCGTGAACTGTTTCTCCTTTTGGAGTTTTAAAAATCATATTTAGATTTTGAGAAATTAGATCACTCATAAGTAATTCTATAATAAAATTTTGTTAAAAAAATAGGCACCAATTTATTCAATTGGCGCCTATTAAATTTTTCTTTCTCTATAAAATTATAGAGGTAAGAAACTAGTGTCTACGTTTCCTCTTGGTGTTCCCATTCCTTTTAA
>NHKK02000015.1 GCA_002169475.2 Candidatus Pelagibacter sp. TMED239 | reverse complement strand
TAATTGGTGGTGCATCACAAAATGCAAAAAAATTTATTGATATAGTTAAAAAAACATATAGTTAGTCCACATGGAAAATATATTATTAATACTTAACATCGTATTTGCTATTGTTTTAGTTTTATTAGTTTTGATGCAAAAATCTGAAGGAGGTGCTTTAGGAATAGGTGTTTCGCAGGAAAATCTAATGTTTTCTAAATCTGCTGGAAATTTTATGACAAAAGCTACAGCTGTTGTTGCGACTTTTTTTATCATTTGTAGCTTAGGTTTAACTATCATTTCCAGGGGAGATCTAGCACCAACTTCATCAGTTTTAGATATAGTTGAGGAAAAAACAGAGGATACGCCTGAAATTCCAGAAAATAATAATTAATACTTTTCAATTACTTTTTTATTAGTTATAAGATAATTCCATGGCGCGATATATTTTTGTCACGGGCGGCGTGGTTTCATCTTTAGGAAAAGGTCTCTCTTCAGCTTCACTGGCATATTTATTAAAATCCCAAGGTTATAAAGTTAGACTGAGAAAGATGGATCCATATTTAAATGTAGATCCTGGAACAATGAGCCCTTTTCAACATGGAGAAGTTTTTGTAACTGATGATGGAGCTGAAACAGATTTAGATTTAGGTCATTATGAAAGATTTACAAACATATCATCGAAACAATCTGACAATATTACAACCGGTCGTATTTATAGTGATGTGATAAAAAGAGAAAGAAAAGGAGGATATCTTGGAAAAACTGTTCAAGTTATACCTCACATTACAAATCGAATAAAAGAATTTATAAAAAAAGACATTACAAATGAAGATTTTGTTATATGTGAAATTGGAGGTACTGTAGGAGATATTGAAAGTTTACCATTTGTTGAAGCTATAAGACAATTTTCAAATGAACATGGCAAATCAAAAACATTATTTATTCATTTAACTTTTGTTCCTTTTTTAAAATCGTCAGATGAAATAAAAACTAAACCAACTCAACATTCAGTTAAAGAGTTGAGAAGTATTGGTATTCAACCAGATATAATCATTTGTAGATCTCAACAATCTATACCATTAGATCAAAGAAAAAAAATATCCTTATTCTGTAATGTTCCGATTGAAAATGTAATTGAAACAGTAGATGTAAGAACAATTTACGAAGCGCCTATTAGTTTTTTTAATCAAAAACTTGATAAACAAGTTTTAAGATATTTTAAACTTAAATCTAAAAAAAGAGCTAATTTAGCTCCATGGAAAAAAATAACTAAAATTGTTTTAAATACAAAAAAATCTGTAAACATCGCAATAATTGGTAAATACGTAAATTTAAAAGATGCCTATAAATCGTTGGATGAAGCCTTAATACATGGAGGTATTTTTAATAAAGTAAAAGTAAATCTAATTAGAATAGAGTCTGATAACTTAAAAAGTAATGAAATAAAAAAAAGACTTAAGAATGTTTCTGGATTATTGATACCAGGTGGTTTTGGTAAAAGAGGAACAGAAGGTAAAATTGCAGCTATAAAATATGCTAGAGAAAACAACATACCTTTTCTTGGTATTTGTTTTGGTATGCAGATGGCTATTATTGAATTTGCAAGAAACAAATTGAAAATCAAAAAAGCAGGATCTAGTGAATTAGATAAAAAATGTTATCCAGTTATAGGCTTAATTAATGAATGGGATAAAAATGGAAAAATAATAAAAGGAACAGATAAAAATTTAGGTGGAACGATGAGATTAGGCTTGTATGAAGCTAAATTGAGAAATAATTCTGCCATAAATAGAATCTATAAATCAAAATCTATAAAAGAAAGACATAGACATAGATATGAAGTTAACAATAATCTTAAAAATAAATTTGAGAAAAAAGGATTAATTTTTTCAGGAATGTCACCAAATAACAAATTGCCAGAAATAATTGAGCTTAAAAATCATCCATGGTTTATTGGTGTTCAGTTTCACCCTGAATTTAAATCTAGACCTTTGGCTCCTCATCCTTTATTCTCCTCGTTTATCAAGGCATCAAAAAATCATAAATGAGCAATATTAGTGTAAATTGTGGAAAAATAGAAATCTCAAACGATAAAAAGATTTGTATTATAGCTGGTCCTTGCCAATTAGAAACAGAACAGCATGCAATGGATATGGCTGGAAAAATAAAGGAAATCGCTGAAAAATATGATGTAGGGTTTATTTATAAAACTTCATTTGATAAAGCTAACAGAACTAGTCTCAAAGGAAAAAGAGGTGCTGGTTTAGATACATCGCTCCCTGTTTTTGACAAAATTAAAAAAGAATTAAGCGTTCCAATTTTAACAGATATTCACAATATTGAACAATGCTCAATAGTGGCAAATCATGTAGATGTACTTCAAATTCCTGCATTCTTATGTAGACAAACTGATTTATTAGTCGCTGCTGCAAAAACTAATAAAATTGTAAATGTTAAGAAAGGACAATTTTTAGCTCCATGGGATATGGTTAATGTAACTAAAAAAATTTCTGATTCAGGAAATAAAAATATTTTAGTAACTGAAAGAGGCGCAAGTTTTGGTTATAACACTCTTGTTTCTGATATGAGATCATTACCAATAATGGCAAAGAACGGTTATCCAGTTATTTTTGATGCTACTCACTCGGTTCAACAACCAGGTGGACTCGGTGAGAAAAGTGGTGGTCAAAGAGAATTTGTAGAGTATTTAGCTAGAGCTGCAGTTGCAGTTGGTGTTGCTGGAGTCTTTATTGAAACACATCAAGATCCAGATAATGCTCCATCAGATGGACCAAATATGGTTCCTTTAGACAACTTAGAAAATTTATTAAAACAGCTTACAGATATAGATAATTTAATTAAAAATAAGTGAGTAAAATTTTAAAAGTAAAAGCCCGTCAAGTTTTTGACAGTAGAGGAAATCCAACAGTAGAGGCTGAAGTTTTTATAAAAAATAATAGCGCTAGTGCAATATGTCCTTCAGGAGCTTCAACAGGTACATATGAAGCTTTTGAAAAAAGAGATAAAAAAAATAATCGATATTTAGGAAAANGTGTTTTAAGTGCGATAAATTTAGTTAATACAAAAATTTCAAATAAATTAAAAGGCTACAATATTCACAACCAAGAAAGAATTGATGCTTTAATGATAAATTTAGATGGAACTAAACAAAAAACTAAATTAGGCGCTAATGCTATTTTAGCAGTTTCAATGGCAGTAAAAAAACTTTCAGCCAAACAAAGAAAATTACCTTTATATAAAACTTTTTTAATTAAAAATAATTTTAGATTACCATATCCATTAATGAATATAATTAATGGTGGTGCTCATGCTGACAATAATCTTAGAATACAAGAATTTATGATTAGACCTGATCGAGCAAAAACTTTTTCAGACTCAATGAGAATTTGTTTTCTTATAATAAAGAATTTAAGTAAATTAATTAGAAAAAAGGGACTTTCAACCTCAGTGGGAGACGAGGGTGGTTTTGCCCCTATGATTAGAAGTAATAATCAAGCTTTAGATTTGATTGTATCAGCTATTAAAAAATCTGGTTTTGTTAATGGTAAAGATGTATCGATTTGTCTAGATGTAGCAGCTAATGAATTATTTAAAAAAAATAAATATTCTATTCATTCTAAAAAATTTGTCTCTGTAGAAAAATCCATTAAAGAGTACAAAAAATTAATTAAAAAATATAATATTAAATCAATTGAAGATCCATTTGCTGAAAATGACTGGACTTCTTGGAGTAAATTAATGAAATCAATAAATAAAGTTCAAGTTGTAGGCGATGATCTTTACGTTACTAATCTAGAAAGATTGAAAAAAGGTTTTTTAAATGAATCATCTAATGCGATCTTAATTAAACTTAACCAAATAGGCACTGTTTCAGAAACACTAGATGTAATTAAATTTGCACAAATTATTGGATTTAAAACAATCATTTCCCATAGATCTGGAGATTCTGAAGATACTTTCATAGCTGATTTGGCTGTAGGTACTAATTCAAATCAAATAAAAACAGGATCTCTAGCAAGGTCAGAAAGAGTAGCTAAATACAATCAGCTGATACGTATAGAGGAAGAGCTTGGAAAAAAAGCTAGAATGAATAAGATTCATTAATGCTCAAAAGATTAAAAAATAGTTTTTTTATATTAATTTCAACTTTTTTAATATTATATTTTTTTTTCAATTTAATGTCAGGGGATAGAGGATTGATTTCATATAATGAAAAGAAACAAATTTTACAAGATTTGAAAAAAAAAGAGTTACTTTTAATAGATCAAATTAAAGACTTGGATTTTAAAAATTCATTATTAAGTAGTAATCTAGATCTTGATTACGTTGAAACTCTGATTAGAGAAAGATTTTTGTTTGGTAAAAAAGGTGAAAAAATTTATATAATAAAAAATAATGACACAAAAAATTAAACCAAGACATCCTGAAAAAGTTAAAAATCCTATTAATCCAATTAAGAAAAAACCTTCGTGGATTAGATCTAAACTTACAAACAGTAAGGAATTTTTTATTACAAAGACTTTAGTCAATAAAAGCAATCTTGTTACTGTGTGCCAAGAAGCTAACTGCCCAAATATTACTGAATGTTGGAGTAAAAGACATGCTACTTTTATGATTATGGGTGACACTTGTACAAGGGCTTGTGGTTTTTGTGATGTCAAAACAGGAAAACCAGAAAAATTAGACCCCTATGAAGATTTAAAAATTGCTAATGCTGTTAAAAAACTTTCATTAAAGCATGTAGTTATTACATCAGTGGATAGAGATGACTTAACTGATGGAGGATCAAATCATTTTAAAAAAGTTGTTGAAACTACAAGAAAAAAAAACCCAAACACTACTATAGAGGTTTTAACCCCAGACTTTTTAAGAAAAGGCAATTCTTATAAAAAAATATTAGAAGCAAACCCAGATGTTTTTAATCACAATATTGAGACAGTACCAAGATTATATCTAAAAGTAAGACCTGGTGCTAGATACTTTGCCTCACTCGAATTATTAAAAAATGTAAAAGAAAATAACAACAAAATTTTTACAAAATCTGGAATAATGGTTGGATTGGGTGAAAAATATGATGAAATTATTCAAGTGATGGATGATTTAAGATCTGCGAAAGTAGATTTTTTGACAATAGGACAATACTTACAGCCTTCTGTTAAACATTATCCATTAGAAAGATATTATCATCCAGATGAATTCAANGAATTAGAGTTATCTGCTAAATCAAAAGGATTTTTATTAGTTTCTTCTTCTCCTTTAACAAGATCTTCTTATCATGCAGATGAAGATTTTGTAAAACTTCAAAAAAAAAGAATTAATATTAATTAATGCCAAAAGCTTCAGTTAAGAGATTAATTGAATGTAAGAAAAAAGATTTAATAAATTTAGTCTTAGATATTGAAAAATATCCTGAATTTGTTCCTTTTTGTCATCATGCTAAAATTTATGAGAATAAAGATGAAAACAATATAACTAAAATTATAGCTGATCTTACGATTGGGAAAGGACCTTTTAAAGACACATATAAAAGCGATGTTGTATATAATAAAAAGAATAGTTCAATATTTGTTAAAAATCTTGATGGACCATTAAATCATTTATCTAATAACTGGAAATTTACTAATAAAAATAACTTTACTGAAGTTACTTTCGACATTGATTTTGAAATTGATAATAAATTTTTAAATGTACTTATGGAAAAATCTTTTGAATTTGGTTTAAATAGAATTGCAGACGCTTTTCAAAAAAGGGCAGAGAAATTATTTAGCAAGAGTTAAAATTAAATTTAAAGCTTTATTTACAGTAGCTCTTTGAATTAAATTTCTTTTTTTATTCTTAAATAAGAATTCTTTAACAAAGGTTTTATTACCTTTTTTAATACCAACAAATACTAAACCAACAGGTTTTTGCTTGGTACCACCTTTGGGTCCTGCTATTNCAGTTATGGAAACAGATATATTTGTTTTGCTAATTTTATTTAAATTTTTAACCATAGATAAACAGGTTTCATAACTTACAGCTCCATGTTTTATTATTATTTTTTTAGAAACTTTAAGAATATTAATTTTAGCTTGATTTGAATAAGTAACTAGCCCAAGAGTAAAAACTTTAGACGATCCATTAATTGATGTAATACAACTTGAAAGCAATCCTCCAGTGCAAGACTCAGCAAAAGATATTTTATATCTTTTTTTGGCTAATAATTTAACTACTTTTTGTGAAAGTTTCTTCATGAACTAATTACCATATATAAAACAAGAACTGCTACCACATATAAACCAGCACAAACATCATCCATCATTACTCCAAAACTGTTTTTAAAGTTTTTATCGTAATAATTCACAGGGTATGGTTTGGTAATATCAAAAATTCTAAATAGGATAAACATTATAAAATAAAAAGTTAACACTTCACTAGTTTCTTTTATTCCATTATGTGCAATTTCATAGAGACATATTGGAATAGATTGACCAATGAATTCATCAATGACAATTTCTTTAGGATCTTTATTATCCAAATCTTTAATAAAAATATTTATGGCATAAAGTGAAATAAAAAAAATAATTATAACTCCAATTAGGACTACATTTGGAGAAATATTTAATATATGAAATAAGACGAATAAAAAAATAGTTGTTGCTAATGAAGCGTAGCTACCAGGTATCTTTTTTAATTTTCCAATACCAAATAAAGTAATAAACAAAAAATTTAATTTATTCATATTTACTAATTGAAACTATTGTTTCACATGCAATAGCATTTTCTTTTCCTATTAGACCAATTTTTTCTACAGTTTTACCTTTTAGATTAATTTTATCTTTCCTCAAGTCCATAAGTTTTGATATTGAATCAATTATTCTATTTCGATATTTAGAAACTTTAGGTCTTTCACAAATTAGATTTATATCCAGATTATTTATTGAAAAATTTTCTTTATTTAAATTAGTTAAAATAGGTTTTAACATTTTTGGTGATCTTATATTTTTAAATTTTTTTTTATTACTTGGAAAAAAAGTACCAATATCTTTTTTTTTCATAGCTCCCAATAATGCATCGATGATTGCATGTAAGATTACATCTCCATCTGAATGACCTTTGAGACCTGAATGAAATGGTACTTTTATTCCTCCTAAATATAGTTTCTTTTTTTTTATTAATTTATGAATATCAAAACCAATGCCAAAATAAGTTTTAGGAATTTTTATATCCTCAATATATGTTATTTTATTATTATCAAATTCACCTTTAATAAGTTTAACTTTTTTATCTTTATTTATAAATAATGTGGCTTCATCATTTATTTTGTTTTTTTCTTTAAGTGCTAAGTTGTAAAGTTTTTTAAATTTAAAACCTTGAGGTGTTTGAGTCAAAAAAGTTTTATTTCTATTAAGATTGTAAAGATGGTTTTTTAATTTATATTTTATAGAGTCATTTGGATTAACTACTGGTATTACAGAACTATGTTCTTCTAATTCTTTAATAATTTTTTTTATCAAACTTATTGAAAAATTAGGTCTAGCAGCATCATGGATTAATATATTATTTGGTTTGAATTTTTTTAAAAATTTTAGAGATATTAATGATGATTCAGATCTTTCTTTACCACCCTTAATGATTATAATTTTTTCAGAAAATTTTTTTTTAATTTTTTTTGGATTATCAACGACTAAAATTATTTTTTTAAAAAGTTTAGAAGAAATAGATTTATTTATCGAATGTTCGTATAATTCTTTGTTTTTATACAAATGATATTGTTTGGGTTTTTTATTACTGAATCTGCTACCTTTTCCTGCAGCTAAAATTACAAAATAGTTGTTCATTTAAATAAAATATATATGTTTTGAATAAATGTTTGAATTTTTTAAAAAAAATTTGTTAATTATTGGTCTATTTTTAATCACACTTTTTGTTGGTTTTTTAACTTTTTTAACATTTATCAATAGAAGTTTTATTGAATTAAATCAACTAAATCTCCAGTATCTTTTAATTTTAAATATTTTCTTACTATTTTTACTTTTTATTTTTATTTATTTTGAAATCAATAGATCAATTAAAAATGATATCGATAAAGGTGGTTCAACATCTAACAAAAAATATATAACATATTTTTCATTATTTACACTTATTCCATCAATATTGATTTCAATATTTTCACTTTTTTTATTTTCATTTGCTTTAGAAAAATATTTTGACAAAAAAGTTACTACAGTAGTTAATAATTCTTATGAATTAGCAAAAAGCTATGTTCAAGAAGCTCAAAATAAAGTTAAATCTGACATTGTTTTAATTGCATTTGACATAAATAAAAGTGCAAAATTTTTAAATGATAATGAGCTTGAATATATAAGATTTTTAAAAACACAAAAATTGATTAGAGAAATAGATGAAATTCATATTATAGATATAGATAAAAAATTACTTTTTACAAACTTAGCGGATAGATCAAAATATTTACCACCAGTTGAAGGTGCATTACAATTAGTTATTGAAGACGACAGACCTTTAAAAATTATTAATGCTCCTGAAAATATATCTGCAGCCATTATGCGATTGCAGGTTTTTAAAGACAGATTCTTATATGTAGTTAAATATCTTGATCCTAAAATTTCAAGTTACTTAAACGAATCTCAAGAAGCAATTAATTTCTATTATACAGTAGAAGAAAGAAGCACAGGTATAAAAATTTCATTTGCGATTATTTATTTAATAGTAGTTACACTTTTGTTATTCATTTCAATTACTATTGCAATTAGATTTTCTTCTAGATTTTTTAGATCTATTAATAATTTAATTTATGCATCGTCTGCTATAGGAAAGGGTGATCTTAATTCTAAAGTTCCAGAATTAAAAACTGATAAAGATCTTGAAACTTTAAATAAAAATTTTAACTCAATGATTAGTCGTTTAAAAGTTCAACAAGAAAAACTTATTATAAATGAAAGACATGAAGCCTGGGGAAATCTTGCTAGAAAACTTGCTCATGAAATCAAAAATCCTCTAACACCTATTAAATTAACATTAGATAGAATGAAAAGTAAGTACATCAATCAAATTAATGAAAATGAAAAAAATAATTTTCAAGATAATTTAAAGATTATTGATAATCAAATTAAACAAATAGGCAATTTGGTTAATGAATTTTCTGATTTTGCTAGAATGCCTAAACCAATTTTAAAAAATAATAATTTAATTAAATTATTACAAGAAAATATAAAATTATTATCTGAAATTGATAATCAAATTAAAATTGAGTTGATCAAAAATTCTGATCAAATTTTATTTAAAAGTGATAAAGAACAATTAAGTAGAGTTTTTTTAAATTTAATTAAAAATTCAATTGAAAGTATTCAACAAAAAGCTGAAAATACTAGTGATTTCGTTAAAAANATTACTATTGAAATTAATGATACTGGTGATCATATCAGTATTGTTATAATAGATAATGGAATAGGTTTTGATATATTAAAAAAAAATATTAAAGATATATTAAATCCATATTTTACAACTAAAAAAAATGGTACTGGATTAGGACTCTCAATAGTTAACAAAATTATTAATGATCATAATGGTAAAATAGATTTTATTTCTGTAAATAATGGAGCAAAAGTAGAAATTAACTTTAATTTAAATGATAGCTGAAATTTTAATTGTAGACGACAATTCTGATATTAGAAATATATTAAAGGATTTAATTTCTGATGCAGGTTTTAAAACAAGAGTTGCTGCTAATTATAATCAGGCATTAAAAGAAATTGATTCAAAGTTACCTGATGTTGCAATTTTAGACGTAAAACTAGATAAAGGTGATAATGACGGCATAGAACTTTTATCACATATCAAATCTAAAAATAAAGACATACCTGTTATCATAATTTCTGGACATGCAAATATTGAAATGGCTATAAGTTCTTTAAAACANGGAGCGTTTGAGTTTATAGAAAAACCATTTGATCAACCNAGATTATTAAATTTTGTTTCTAGAGCTGTNGAAAATATTAAATTAAAAAATCAAAATAAAGANTATGAAAATAAGCTTTTTTCATCNTATGATTTAATAGGAAATAGTAAAAATATTTTATCTATTAAAGATCAAATAGAAAAAATTTCTTTAACTGATAGTAGAGTTATAATTAATGGTCCATCTGGCTCAGGTAAAGAGTTAGTTGCAAGAAAAATTCACAAAAAATCTAAAAGAAATAATAAAGCATTAATTATTTTAAATGGTGCTTTACTTGATAAAGAAAAATATGAGGCAGAACTGTTTGGTTTAGAAAAAGATGATGGCTCTATTTCTTATGGCGCATTAGAAAAAGCTAACAAGGGTACTTTATTAATTGACCAAGTATCTGAAATACCTTTAGAAATTCAATCTAAAATTTTAAGAGTGCTAACCGATCAAAAGTTCAAAAGAGTAAATGGTATAAAAGATATAAATGTAGATGTAAGATTAATCTGTTCATCTAGTAAAGATTTAAAAAGTGAAATTGAATTAGGTAATTTTAGAGAAGACTTATTTCATAGAATTAATGTTTTTGAAATCAATATAAAACCACTTAATGAAAGAATTTCAGATATTCCTTTATTGATCAAATATTTTTCAAAAAAAATCTCACAAAATTATAATATTAAAGAATTAGATATTGATGAAAATGATAATTATATTTTAAATCATTTCTGGCAAGGCAATGTAAGAGAATTAAGAAATTTGATTGAAAGAATTGCTATTTTACAACCTGATAACAAAGATAAAATATCAAATATTATTAAAGAGTCTTTAAAAACTGATAGTTTACATGAAAAAGTTAAAGAAAATAGCCTATCCGTGCCATTAAAAGAAGCTAGAGAAAAGTTTGAAAAAGAGTATTTAACTATTCAATTAAAGAAGTTTAATGGAAATATATCGAAAACAGCTAACTTTGTTGGAATGGAAAGAAGTGCTCTTCATAGAAAGCTTAAAGGCTTAGGAATTAAAGAATTTAATTAAATGAATATAATCATTTGTGGTGCTGGAAGAGTTGGCTTTACTATAGCTAAACTTTTAAGTGAACAAGGCCATTCTATCACTGTTATTGATCAATCTAGTGAGGATATTCAAAAAATTGATGACTCATTAGATGTAAAAGCCATTGTCGGTAAAGCAACTTATCCTTCAATTCTCGAGAAGGCTAATGCTATAGAAGCTGATATGATTATAGCCGTTACAAGAAATGATGAAATTAATATGCTTATTTGTCAGATAGCATATTCTATTTTTAACGTACAAAAAAAAATCGCAAGAATTAGATCACAAGATTATTTAAATCCAAAATTTACTAGAGTTTATAATAAAGAAAATTTACCAATAGATGTTATTATTTCTCCTGAAATAGAAATAGCTAAATCTATACAAAGAAAATTAGAAGCTCCAGGAGCACTGGATAGCGTACCTTTTGCAGATAATAAAATAAGATTATTGGAAATCTTAATTAAAGATAATTGTAAATTAATTAATTATAAATTGAATGAATTAACAAGTAAATTTCCTGATCTAGATGCAAATATTACTGCAATAATAAGAGATGGTAAAACTTTTATTCCTAAAAAAACTGATCAAATTAATTGTGAAGATAAAATATATGTATTAATTAATTCTTCCCAAATGGCAAAAACATTAGAGGCTTTTGGTCATGAAGAAAAAATATCAAAAAAAATATTAGTCGTTGGAGGTGGAAATATTGGTTTTAATCTAGCAAAAAATTTAGAAGAAAGTGAAAATAACGAAATAAGAGTAAAAATTGTTGAAAAAAACAAAGTTCGAGCAGAATTTTTAGCCAATCAATTAAACAATACAATTATTATTAATGGTGATGGTTTGGATGAAGAGTCATTAATTGAAGCAAATTTAGGAGAAGCAGAAACTGTTTTAGCATTAACTAATGATGATGAAGACAATTTAATGGTCAGTGTGTTAGTTGAAAAATTTGCTAAAGATCAAAAAAATATTGAAGATAAAAGAACAATGGCTTTAATAAATAAACCAAATTATTCTTTATTACAGTCTTCATTAAAAATAGATGATTTAATTGATCCAAGAATGAATACAGTATCAAGTATTCTAAAACACATTCATAAAGGTACAATTGAAAATGCTTATACAATATCAAACGGTGAATATGAAGTTATAGAAGCAGAAATTATAGAAACTTCAGAATTAATTTCCAAAGATTTGAAGAATTCAAATTTACCCAGTGAAATTCGAATAGGTGCAATTTTAAGAGGAAATGAGGTAATTATTCCGAGATCAGATTTTAAATTTAAAAAAGAAGATAGAATAGTTTTTATTGTTCAAAAAGATTCAATTTCAATTGTCGAGAATTTATTTAGATTAAGTTAATTAATCAATGTTTGGTTTAAGAACAAGATATTTAAGTTTTTTCTTTGGATTAATATCTATTCTATCTTTTTTCAATGTTATTTATTCATATTATTTAAATTTATATTTAAATTTGAATACTTATTATATTAGTCTTATAAGTTCTTTATTAATTGCTATAATTTTTTTTAAATTTGAAAAAAATAAAAATAAAACTTCTATTTTTGAAAAAATTTTAACAGTTTTTTTTGGGTACTTATTAATACCTTTAATTTTAGCACTACCATTATATTTTAGTATCTATAATTTAACTTTTTTAAATGCTTATTTTGAGTCTATTTCAGGATTTACATCTACAGGCTTTACTATTTTTGAAAATATTAAACAAATTGATCAAAGCTTAATTTTGTGGAGATCTTCAATTCAATGGATTGGTGGATTATATTTTCTTTTTTCAATAATTTATTTAATTGATATTTATGATGAGAGTTTTAAAAAATCGCTAACAAATTATTTATCATTTAATAGTTCTGAATTATTAAAACAAAGTATAAAAATTTTTCTACTATATAGTGGTATAACATTTGTAATCTTTGTTATCTTAAATTTAATATCAATTAGAACTTTTGATTCATTGAATTTAGCTTTTACAATAATTTCATCAGGAGGTTTTTTACCAGTTAATGATTTATCAAGTATTTTAAAAAACAATACACAAATAATTGTATTTTCTATTTTACTTTTATTTTCTTTTTTTAGTATTTTCTTTACTTATAATTTAATTTTTATAAGAAAAAAAAATATAAATTTTTTTTATGAAGACCTTCATTTGATTTATTATTTATTATCTGTTATTTCAATTTTTTTTCTTTTTTTTACTTTTCAAAATGATTTTTCAGTTAATTTATTATCTTTATCAAGCAGTATGTCTAATATAGGTTTTTCTTTAAACTATGATCAGTCAAATTTAAATTTCATATATTTGATATTGGTGATTATTGGAGGATCATTTTTTTCTACAAGTTCTGGATTAAGATTTATAAAGATTTATTCATTATTTAAATACTCTATAAATCAAATTTTATCTTTTAGTAAACCTAGAAATATTTTTATGAATAAATTAGTTTTTACAAAAATTAATTTTAATTTTGAAGAAATAAATAAATATTTTCTAACCGTTTTAATATTTATTTTCTCACTTTTTATTTTAACTATGTTGCTTAGTTTAAGTCATATAGAATTTGAAAACTCTCTTAAGCTTGCTATTTTAACAATTATGAACACTGTTAACTCTACAGCTTATGGTTTAAATGATTTTCAATTTAATAATTTGCATTATTTTACTAAGTATTGTCTTATTTTTTTTATGATAATTGGAAGAATTGAATTATTAACAGTATTAATTATTCTTAAAAAATTTCTTTTTAAAGATTAAGTATTTAATGTATATGTATAAAAATTTTGCGCCCTTAGCTCAGCTGGATAGAGCATCGGTTTTCTAAACCGAGGGTCGGAGGTTCGAATCCTCCAGGGCGCGCCATTTTTCCATAATAATAGTATCTATTTCTGCTTGCCATATTTTTTGTATCATGCTTAAATTATAAATATTCAAAGTAAACTTTGAATTATTTGTTAACAAATAATAATAACGAAAAGGAAGAATAATGTTTAAATACTTAAAACAATTAACTTCTTTAGTTGCTATGGTTGCTGTGTTGTTTACTTTTACAACAGAGTCTATGGCTGCTAAAAAATCAAAAACACTTAAAAACACTCAGAAAAAAGGTTTTGTGAGATGTGGTGTTTCTCAAGGTCTTCCAGGATTTTCTAATGCTGATGCTGCAGGAAATTGGACTGGTGTTGACGTTGACGTTTGTAGAGCAGTAGCTGCTGCGGTACTAGGTGATGCGAACAAAGTTAAGTTCACTCCTCTAAGTGCTAAAGAAAGATTTACAGCTCTTACTTCAGGTGAGATTGATATCTTATCAAGAAACACAACATGGACACTTTCTAGAGATGCTGACATTGGTCTTACTTTCGTAGGAGTAAACTTCTATGATGGTCAAGGCTTCATGGTTAGAAAAAATTCAGGATATTCATCAGTGAATGATTTCAAAAATGGAATTTCTGCATGTACTAACCTTGGAACAACAACTGAACTTAATATGAGAGATTTCTTTAATTCAAAAGGAATTTCATATGAGCCAGTAACTTTTGAAAAAGCGGACGAAGTTGTTGCAGCATATGATGCTGGAAGATGTGATACTTACACTACTGACAAATCTGGTTTGGCTGCTCAAAGAATTAAATTGAGTGCTCCAGATGACCATATAGTTTTACCTGAAACTATTTCAAAAGAGCCTTTGGGCCCAGTTGTTAGACAGGGTGATTCTGTTTGGGAAGATATCGTAAGATGGTCTTTGAACGTAATGATCGAAGCTGAAGAATACGGTGTTAATTCTGCAAATGCAGATTCTATGAAAACTTCTGANAATCCAGCAGTTAANAGANTAGTTGGNGCAGAAGGTGAATTAGGTGCNGCNTTTGGTNTAGATAACGANTGGAGTTTNAGAATTATCAAACAAGTTGGTAACTANGGTGAAAGNTATAAGAGAAATATAGCTGANACTGGTATTTTGCCTGANAGAGGTCCAAANGAATTATGGACAAAAGGNGGAATTCTTTACGTACCACCTGCAAGATANTTTTTATCTAAATAATCTTTAAAAAGGGCTAGATTTTTCTAGCCCTTTTTTTATAGTATCTCACTATTTAATTATGAATACTAAA
Organism: Candidatus Pelagibacter sp. TMED239; assembly: GCA_002169475.2. The sequence goes on along the minus strand of NHKK02000015.1, from coordinate 2,417 downwards.
CCTAACAAAATACTTCCTCAATTAATTACATTATTAGCAGTAATTTTAGTTTTTGGATTCTTAACCTATAACGCCCAAGTTAATATGGATAATAGAGGTATTGAGTTTGGTTTTGGTTTTTTAACTCAAGAATCTTCTTTTGATGTTCAATTTTCATTAATTGATTATGATGGTTCAGATTCTTATGCAAGAGCATATTTAGTAGGTTTATTAAATACTCTTTTGGTTGCTTTTATTGGAATTATATTATCGACAGTTCTTGGAGTAATAGTTGGTATTGCTCGTCTTTCACCAAACTATTTAATCGAAAGAACAGCAGCTTTTTATGTAGAATTTTTCAGAAATATTCCTTTACTATTACAGATATTTTTTTGGTATTTTGCTGCTCTTAGAGCATTACCTTTACCGCAAGATACAGAACCAATATTTGGAGTTTTTTTCTTAACAATTAAGGGTTTATTCGTTCCTCGATTTGTTTGGGAAAATTTAGATGTATTTTTTTATTCAATATTAGCTGTAATAATTTCTATTATAGTAATTAAAAACTATGCAAGAAAATTACAAGAAAATGAAGGAAAACAACTTCCTGTATTTTCTATTTCAGTTGGTTTATTTATAATTTTACCATTATTAACTTTTTTAATCGGTGGGGTTTCATTAAATTTTTCAGTTCCTGTATTGGAACAAATGTCAAATACTTCATTTAAATATGAAGGTGGTCTTGGAATACCTCCCGAACTTATAGCATTGACACTAGCTTTAGGTCTATATACGGCAACATTTATCGCAGAATGTGTCAGAGCTGGTATTCAAGGAATTAGTAAAGGCCAAAAAGAAGCCGCAGCCTCTATTGGTTTAACTCCTAGACAAATTTTAAAATTAGTTGTTATGCCTCAAGCACTAAGAATTATAATTCCACCTACTACAAACCAATATTTAAATTTAACAAAAAATTCTTCTCTTGCCGCAGCTATAGCTTACCCAGATTTAGTTTTAATTTTTGCAGGTACAGCGTTAATGCAAACCGGCAGAGCTATTGAAATAGTTTCTATAACCATGCTTACATATTTATCAATAAGTTTATCAATTTCGGTTTTAATGAATTGGTATAATAAAAGAATAGCGATTAAAGAAAAATAATGAATAAATTAAATTTTTTAAGACCTGATATTGAAAATCTAAATACTTATTTGTATTCAGGAATTTTTTTAATTTTTATTGCAATTTTAGATGTTTCTTTAAATTCTTTTTTTAACACCAATATTACATCATTTTTACCAAATTTTATTAGCTTCTTATTACCTTTAATTTTAGGAACATTGGGCTTGCATTTTATTAGAATAGAATTTTCAGGTATTAAAAATTTGGATTTATTAAATAAAAATATTAATACAAATATATTTAATGCAGTTTTAACCCTACTAATTATTTTTACGATTATAAAATCAATTCCACCATTCCTTAGTTGGTTTTTTATCGATGCAACTATATCGGGAGATACAAAAGAAGCTTGTACAGGCAAAGGTGCTTGTTGGACGTATATAAAAATTTGGTTTAATAGATTTATTTACGGAATGTATCCAAATGAATTTCAATGGAGAATAAACATTTCTTTTATTGCTTTAATAGCCTTAGCTTTTGTTGGTTTACTTCCTTCTGAAAAGATAAAGAAATTTTTAACTTTATATTATGTTATTATTTATCCAATTATAGCATTTGTATTGATTTATTATTTAATTTCAGGAGGGGCGTTTGGTCTTGTATGGGTTGAGACCGGTGCTTGGGGTGGATTATCTCTAACTTTTATAGTGTCATTCTTTTGTTTAATTTTTTGCTTTCCTGTAGGAATGTTTTTAGCTTTAGGCAGAAGATCAGATTTACCAACTATAAAATATATTTCTATTGGATTTATAGAATTTTGGAGAGGTGTTCCTTTGATAACAGTATTATTCATGTCATCTGTTATGTTTCCAATGTTTCTACCAGAAGACTTTTTTATGGATAAACTTGTAAGAGTAATTATTGCTATTTCATTATTTGAAGCAGCCTATGTTGCTGAAGTTATAAGAGGTGGATTACAAGCTTTGCCGAGAGGTCAATACGATGCAGCAAAATCACTTGGAATGGGTTATTGGAAAATGCATATTTTTGTAATTTTACCACAAGCTTTAAAACTTGTAATACCTGGTATTGCAAATACTTTTTTAGCCTTAGTAAAAGATACACCATTAATATTTGTTGTAGGATTATTAGAGATAGTAGGAATGTTAAATTTGGCAAAAACCAATCCTAAATGGCTTGGATATGCAATGGAAGGTTATGTTTTTGCTGCAATAATTTTCTGGATTATTTGTTATGCAATGAGTAAATATAGCTACAATTTAGAAATAAAATATAAAACTGATAGATAAAAATGT
>NHKK02000022.1 GCA_002169475.2 Candidatus Pelagibacter sp. TMED239 | reverse complement strand
TTAAATCATTCTGAATACGCAGCTTCAGTTTTAAAACCGTATGTTTCAAAAAAAACTCATTGGATAATCCAAAAACATGGTGAATTTCAAAATTATTATTATGCACATCATCTAGGTAATGATAGAAATTTAAGAGATAAATATAAAAATCATGAATTTTATCAAGATACTTTATCTTTTTGTGAAAATTGGGATCAGGCTTCTTTTGATCCAAATTATAAATCTTTAAAACTTAAAGATTTTGAACCAATGGTAAAAAGAATATTTTCTAGAAAACCATATAAAAATTAATAATTTTAAAATTCTTTGAAAGGTCTAAAAGCTTGAATAATTTAACTGATCAACAAAAAGGGTCTTTATTAGCATTTATTGCTGTAATGTTTATTACTCCAGACTCTTTATTTATAAGACTTTCTAATGTTGGTACTTGGGGTTTAGTTTTTTATAGAGGTATAATTCCATTTTTAACAGTATTTCTAGGAATGCTCATTATTTATAAAATGAGTTTTTTTAAAATACTTTTCTCAAGTGGCTATCATGGTCTTATTTACATTGGAACTTTTACAATAACTAATATTACTTTTGTCGTTTCTATTCAAAATACAAATGTAGCTAATACTTTAGTAATGATAGCAATGGCACCAATGTTATCAGCAATCCTAGGAGCATTATTTTTAAAAGAAATTCCTGATAAAAAGACTTGGTTTGCTATATTTATTACTTTTGTTGCAGCTCTTTATATTTTTTATGACTCATTAAAAATAGGTAATATTTTAGGAGATATTTTGGGTTTGGTTACGGCATTAGGTTTAGCTATAGGGGCTGTAACTATAAGATCAGCTAAATCAAAAAACTTGGTGCCAGCAGCTGTAGTTGGTAAGTTACTTGTTGCTATATTCGCATTATTTTTTGTCCAAAGCTTTGCTTTGGTTGAAAAAGATCTCATTATAGTGCCCTTGATGTGTATCTTATGTGTAGCAATCCCTTTTGTTTTAGTCACTATAGCACCTAGATTTATACCGGCTGCTGAAGTTAATCTTTTCTTTCTTTTAGAAACAATAATTGGACCAATTTGGGTTTGGCTTATAATCAAAGAACAACCAAGTCTAGAGACTCTTCAGGGTGGTTTTATTATAATTATAACTATAGCTATCCATTCATTTATGAAGCTTAAAAATTCTTAAGACTGTCATAATAAAGACTTGATTTAATAATAAATCCGAAATAATTACTGCAAATTTATGAATAAAGTTTTAAAAAATTCTTGGGCACTATTTTTAGGAATGGGTTTCATAATGATGGCCTATGGCTTTCAAGGATCACTTCTAGGTGTTAGAGCAGTTCAAGAAGAATTTAGCTTAACTTCGACTGGATTTATGATGTCTGGTTATTTTGTTGGATATTTCGTAGGAGCAGCAACTATTCCTAATATAATTTCTAGAGTTGGTCACATTAGAGTTTTTGCTGCTTTTGCATCATTAGCTTCATTAGTAATTTTAGTACACTCTATTTTAATAAATCCATTTATTTGGTTTTTATTAAGAGTATTAACTGGGATAAGTATGGTTTGTATTTATACTGTTGCTGAAAGTTGGCTAAATGACAGATCAAGTAATAAAAATAGAGGGAGTGTTTTGTCAATATATATGGTCATTCTTTATGGCTCTATGGGTATTGGGATGTTTTTACTTAACTTTAGTAGTCCTACAAATTTTCAGCCTTTCATATTAATTTCAGTTATTACATCAGCAGCATTAATACCTATATTATTAACTAAAAAGAAACCTCCAACTTTTAAAAGAATTAAGGCTATGAGTTTAAAAAATCTCTATGAATCTTCTCCTTTTGGAATGGTAAGTTCTTTTTTTTATGGAACTATACAGTCTGCTTTATTTACTTTATTAGCTGTTTATGCGACTTCAATGAATTTTACTATATTAGAAATTTCAATTGTTACTTTTTTGTTAGCAATTTCTGGTGCAGTCTCTCAATTTCCAGTTGGTAAAATATCAGATATATACGATAGGAGGAAAGTAATTATTTTTTCAACATTTGGAGCAGCGATATTTGCCTTGCTCACAATTTTTGTATCAAGGCAAATGTATTTACCAGATGGGCTAGCAACAAGCAAAACTTGGTTTTATATTTTTTTAATTCTTTTTTCTTTTTGTAGTTTACCTATGTTTTCATTAATTTTAGCTCATACTAATGATTATATTCCAAAAGAAAAATTTGTAGCAGCTGGTGCAGGTCTTCAATTTGTTTTTGGATTTGGTGCAATGAGTGGTCCATTCCTATGTTCAATATTTATGGATATAGTTGGTTCGAATGGTTTTTTTGTATTTTTATTTTTCTTTCACTCTTTAATAGGTGTTTTTGGGATCTATAGAATGAAAATAAGACCAACAGTAGATAATCCAGACTCTCAATTTGTTGCAATGCCTCAAACTATTACACCTGCTGGAATTGAACTAAACCCAACTACTGAACCAATTGAAGAACCAAAAAAAACTGAAGTTTAAGAATAAAATAGTAAATTTGTATGAATAAAGAAAACGCAAGTAAACTGTGGAAAATTATCCAGGAAGCTGGTGATTATTTACAAGGACAATTACCTGATCATCCAAATCACCCAAAAGGAAGAAATCCCTACGCTCATGTAGCAATATGTGTCAAAAGTAAATTCAATGCTAGTTATAAAGACATCCAAGACGAAAAATTTGATGAAGTTTTAAAATATATTGAGTTTTTAAAAAAAAATCCTAATTAATTATTGCTTAGGAAAATAATCTTCTAATTTACCTTCTCTATAAACATCTGCAGTACAACAATGAAGGCCTCCTCCAAAAGCATACGCATCTCTCATATCTACTGGTATTACTTCCATTCCAAGTTTATCTAATTGCTCTGCTTGGTAAATTTCACTCTTTTCTACACATACTGTTTTTGGATCTAAAACCAAAACATTCATTGATAACCAAACTGAAGAATAACATAATGGTGGTGGTGAATTATGAGCAGGTTGAGCTGAGTCTATTATTTTCCAATCATTATTTTCAAAAAGTTTTCTTTGTGCTTCTGGTAATTTTCTCTGTGGGTTATTAATTATTAAACCTGGTCTAATAGGTGTAAAAGTTGCATCAATATGAATTGGATAAGGATCTCCTGGAAAATTTACAGCGTGAACTCTATGATTTTTAAAATGTCTCTTTAGCCAATCTATTCCTTTTAAATTTGTTGTAAAACCGTGCTGAACAACCAAATCCTTGCCAAACCTTAGTATGTCAGCAGCATCAAAAAGAGGCTCTTCTTCCGTTGTAACAAAAAATTTTTTAGCAGTCCATTCGAGTCTTTTTTGATCTCCTATTTTATCTGATAGATAATCTTTTCTATAATCAGCATCAGTAAGTCTAGGTTTTGGAGCAGATTCATGTCTCATATTTGGATCTGAATTATAATATTTTTGAATAAGTGGTCTATAGTTTAGATATTCAAACCATCTGCATCTATAGCTCATAGTTGCCTCTAACATTTCATTTCCTACTGTTAAAATTACATCTCTAGCTGGCATACATCCAAACATACTTTTGGTTTTCCAATCTGGCGTTGATACTTCTTGATTAAAATTAAGAGGCAAAGGTCTATCAACTTTTATCCCTCTTTTGATTAACATGTTTGAAAAATTGTTTAATAGTTCATTTGCTTTATCTATTGTATCTTTTGTTCTAGGTCCATATTGACCTTTCATATCTGAGTCCTCTGGAACTTTTGCATCTAAAGCTGGTTCAGGAGCTGGTATACAACAACCATCAGCTTTTCCAACAATTACATGTTTAAGAGGATCCCATTCATTCCAACTATTAACGATTGTTTCCATATTCTAATTTAACGCAATAAATCTTCTATTTGTTTTAATTGTTAGGCTATAATAAATTATAGACATAAATAGAAAAAAACCACCAATGATAGTGTTGGTGTTTGGTATTTCGTTAATACCAAATAAAGGTAGCCACACCCAAAAAATACCCCCAATTACTTCTGTTAATGAAAGTAAAGTCAATTCAGCAGCTGGTATAGCTTTAGAGCCTATAGAATATAATATTAATCCCATACAAACCAAAGTTCCATGTAAAGAAAACATCGCACCATTATAGCTTGTAGATAAAAAACTCACATCTTTGATAATTAAAAAAATTGTAGCAACAACAACACAAAATAAACCTGAAAAAGCGACTGTAGTAAATTTAGGTGTTTCTTTTCTCCATCTTAATGTTACAGAAAAAACTGAAAATCCAATTGAAGAAGTCATTCCAAAAACTAATCCAGCTAATGAATTTTTTTCAGTATTTCCTAAAGCAATTATTATTATACCAATAGTAGCCATAATTATTGCAATCCAAACATTTAAAGAAATTTTCTCTTTTAAAAATAAAAACCCCAATAAAGCAGTAAAAAAAGGCATAGCAGCCAAACAAAGTAATGTAATGGCAGCACTAGTATTAGTAATAGAATATATAAAAGTAATCATCGCTACACCTAGGCCCAATCCACCTATAATTCCCGAATAACCTATTTTATAATAGTTTTTATAAAATTTGCTTCCCTCCTCAAAAAATAAATAAAGATTTAAAACTATAAAGATTGTTAGTCCTCTAGCAAAAATATATTGCCAAGGAACTAATTGAGGATCATCCATGTATCTAACAACGAGAGGTCCAAATGACCAAATAAGACCTGCAAATAAAACTACAGGTATAGCAATTTTTTCATTTCTTAGCTCTATCATATCTGAATATGTAATTCTTATTAGTTTGAACTACAACAAAAATTAGATCTTTATACAAAATTGTATTCAAATTTTATATAATCTAAGATAATAAATTAGTATGGATTTAGAAATTCTTAAAATTGCTTCAGATAACAACAACAACAAATATGTCAAAAATTATACCCATTATTCAAAGTTGAAAAACCCTTTATGTGGCGATGAAATGCAAATAAATCTAATTATAGATGAAGAAAAAATTATTGATTTTGGTTATCAGGGTAAATGCTGTGTTTATTGTCAGGCATCTGCAAGCTTATTATCCAAGATTTCGATTAATAAAAAAAAATCAAAAATAAATGAATTGTGTGATGACGCAAAATTATTTTTTGACGGTAATAGTGATATAATCAAAAAAAAATGGAAACTTTTGCAGAAACTATTCAAATCCAAAAATAAAGCTCGTAAAGAATGTATTTTATTACCTTTTAAAACTGTAAAAAAAATTGTATCGATCTAATTTATAAATGGGTAATTTTAAACAATCTTTCTTTGCTGGTATATTTTCGGTAATTACAATAAGTATTTTAACTATATTAACTTATAAAACTGAATTTGGAATATTCTTAATTGCCTCTTTTGGATCATCTATGGTTTTGCTGTATGGGTATCCAGAAAGTCCATTTGCACAGCCCAAAAATATTTTTTTTGGTCATCTTCTTACTACTGTTGTAGGAATGATATTTTTGTATTTAGTACCTTTACCATTATATATAATATTACCATTAGCAGTAGGATTTGGTGTAGGTTTAATGATATTTTTAAATGTAACTCATCCACCAGCAGGTGGAAATCCTATTATAGTAATTATGGGAAGTGTGTCACCAGATTATATATTAAATCCAGTTATATCAGGTTCAATAATCATTTTGAGTTTTGGTATAATTATCAATCGATTTATTCTCAAAAAGTCTTATCCAAAATCAAAATAATTTGTTTGCTAGCACCTTTAAAATAATGTTAGATGCTNTCAAATNAATATTAATGATGATTANTAACGCAGGAGAANAAATGAAAATATTATGTNTATTATANGANGATCCAAAAGNAGGNATGCCAAAATCNTANCCTCTTANGAGATCTTCCAAANTTAGANAAATATCCTGATGGNATGACNNTNCCTTCACCAAAAGGAAGAGATTTTANNCCNGGANANTTNTTAGGNTGTGTCTCNGGTGAATTNGGNTTAAGAAAATTNNTNGAAAGTAATGNNCATGAATNNGTNGTNACTAATAGTAAAGATGGNGANGGATGNGANGCTGANAANCANATTGTNGATGCTGATATAGTAATNTCNCAACCNTTNTTTCCNTATTANTTAACNAAAGANAGAATNNNAAAAGCTAAAAANTTNAANATGGCNATTACAGCNGGNATTGGATCTGACCATGTTGATNTACAAGCTGCAATGGATAATAAAATAGACGTTGTTGAAGTAACTTTTTGTAATTCAAGATCTGTTGCTGAACATATTGTAATGATGATTGTATCAATGGTTAGAGATTATCATACNCAACATAGAATNGTNAATGAAGGTGGTTGGAATATTGCTGATGCAGTTCAAAGATCNTATGATGTTGAAGGTATGCATATTGGAACAGTNGCTGCAGGACGTATTGGTTTAGATGCATTAAGAAAAATGAAACCNTTTGATGTNCATCTACATTATTTTGATAGACACAAATTACCAGATNCTGTTGAAAAAGAACTTAATCTTACNTTTCATGANTCAGTCGAGTCTATGGTAAAAGTTTGTGATGTTGTNACAATAAACTGTCCTCTTCACCCAGAAACTGAAAATTTATTTGACGATGCTATGATAAGTAAAATGAAAAAAGGTGCATATATTGTAAATACTGCAAGAGGAAAAATCTGTAATCGAGAAGCAATTGCAAAAGCATTAAAAAGTGGTCAACTAAGTGGTTATGCTGGAGACGTATGGTTTCCACAACCNGCACCAAATGATCATATTTGGAGAAGTATGCCTAACCATGGAATGACACCTCATACCTCTGGAACATCACTATCTGCACAAGCTAGATATGCAGATGGAGTAAGGGAAATATTGGAATGTTTCTTTGATAATAAAGAGATTAGGAATCAATATTTAATTGTAAAAGATGGTCAATTAGCTGGAATGGGAGCTCATTCTTATAGTAAAGGCTCTGCAACAGGTGGTTCTGAAGAAGCGGCCAAATACAAGAAAAAATAAAATTTAATTATAAAATAAAAGCGGTTTATATTATATAAACCGCTTTTTTATGAATAAAATAAATTGGAACTTCGAAAATACTTATTCAAAACTATCAAATTCATTTAAACAGAATATAAACCCTGTACCAGTTAAAAATCCTCAATTAGTTTTATTNAATGAAAAATTAGGATCTGAATTAAATTTAGATTTTTCAAAAATTAGTAAAATGGATTTGTCAGAAATATTTTCAGGAAATTCTTTACCAGAAGGTAGTAATAGCATTGCTCAAGCTTACGCTGGTCATCAGTTTGGTCATTTTACCATGTTGGGAGATGGTAGAGCTGTCTTGATTGGAGAACATTTATCTAAAAATAATAAAAAATATGATATTCAGTTTAAAGGATCTGGAAAGACAGCATTTTCTAGAAATGGTGATGGGAGAGCTGCATTAGGACCAATGTTGAGAGAGTATATAATTAGTGAAGCTATGAATGGCTTAAAAATACCCACGACAAGAAGTTTGGCAGTTGTTAAAACTGGTGAAGATGTAATAAGAGAAAATGTTTTAAAAGGAGCTATCTTAACTAGAGTTGCCTCTAGTCATTTAAGAGTTGGTACCTTTCAGTATATTGCAGCAAGACAAAATATAAATGAATTAAAGATTCTATTCGATTACACTATAAATCGACACTACCCTCATATTAAAAAATTTAAAAATCAAGCTATAGAATTACTTAAAGTTTTAATTGAAAAACAAATTAATTTAGTTGTTAATTGGATGAGAGTTGGTTTTATTCATGGCGTAATGAATACAGATAATATGAGTATTGCTGGTGAGACCATTGATTATGGACCATGTGCATTCATGGATATCTACGATCCAAAAACTGTATTTAGTTCAATTGATAAGTTAGGAAGATATGCTTATTGTAATCAACCGGTAATAACTAAATGGAATCTTTCAAGATTTGCTGAATGTTTGATACCTTTGATAGATAAAAATCAAGATAAAGCTATTAAATTAGCAACTGAAGTAATTGATACTTTTGAAAAAAAATACGAGGAAAAATGGTTAGATATGATGAGAGATAAGCTAGGCTTGCATGGTGCCGACGAAAAAGACAAGTATTTAATTTTAGATTTGCTTACTTGGATGCATCAAAATAAAGCTGATTATACTAATACATTTTGCCATTTAATGAATTTTAAAAATCAAAAAAATGATAACTATGAAAATGATGATTTTAGTAACTGGAAAAAAAGATGGCAAGAAAGGTTATCAAGTAATAAAAATTCTTTGAAAAAATATACAAATTTAATGAGAAGTGCCAACCCACTTATAATTCCAAGAAATCATATTGTTGAAGATACTTTAAAAGAAGCAAATCAAGGAAACTTAGAGCCATTAAATAGGTTTATAAAAATTTTGAATAATCCTTATACTGATCAAAAAGATATTTCAGAATATCAAATATCATCTAACTCCAATGAAAATTATCAAACTTTTTGTGGGACTTAATTAAAGAACATAAGGCTCATGTCTAGCCTGTTTGCCAAAAACTCTTTCCACAGCCATATTTGATATGTCGATTGATTGATAAGCTCCAGTTGTGATTAATTCTGTTAATGCTCTACCGATTCCTGGGGCTTGCATCAAACCTCTTCCTGTGAAACCTGTTGCCAAATAAACATTTTCAAATTTTGGATGTTTTCCAACAACTGCATTATTATCTAATCTATTACANTCATAATAGCCTGCCCATCCACCAGTCAATTTTAATTCTTCCATTGCTGGNATTCTCTTTGCCAATGCTGGCCATACTAATTCTTCAAAATCATTCCATGCAGGTTCNANATCTTTNGNNTCAAAANNAGANNTNGGTGANCCAGCTAANTATTCTTTNCCTTCTGGTCTCCAATAAACNCCTGTTGTNAAATCNCCAGTTAAAGGCATCTCCGGAATATGTTTAGGACATTTTACTCTAAACACAGTATGTTTTTGCGGTTCAACAGGAATATCCTCTAAAAGTTCTTTGGTCCAACAACCTGCCGCAGAAATAATTGTTTTTGCTTTAATCTCTGAAAGTGTTTTGATTTCACCTTTTATAAATTCAGCCCCAAGTTCAATTGCTTTACTTTTTAAAGCACTGTGAAACATGAAAGGATCTATCCATCCTTCACTTTGATTATCTGTAAATGTAGCAGTTTCTATACCTTCATTATTTATATAAGGGAAAAACTTTGTTAATTCAGATCCATTGATGTTTTTTGTTCCAGCTTCACAAGCCTTGTGATTTTCTAAAGCCTTATATTGCTCTTCAGCATGCTCAGGTCCAAACATTAGTAAATATCCGTTAGTTACCATGCTAGCAGTAGGTTTAGGATTTTTTTCTGTTTTAAGTAATTCAGGTATTTGAAATATAAATTCTCTAGCAAATTTACCTAACAAAATATTTTCTGTTTGAAAAAATTGCCTTCTAAAACCTCCTAATGATAGAGGGAAAGAGGCTGTTTTGTATGTTGGGTCTCTCTCAATTACTTTTACTTTTCTACCCTCTTTAGATAAAAAATAAGCGGTTGCAGTACCTATTATTCCTCCACCAACTATTACAACGTCATCCATATTTAATTTAATATTAATAAGTTTAAATTTAGAAATAGTGCATAGGTTGTCCAAAGTAAATAGGGAATCATTAAATAATAACTCAATAAATTGACACGCTTAAATCTTAAAATAAGAATAATTATCAAAAAAATTAGTACTAAAAGCACAATGAGTGCTAATAAAATTTGGTGTAATCCAAAAAAGACAATACTCCAAGTTGTATTAAAAACTATATGAATAAAATAAATATAAACTGTGTTCATATCTCTATTTTTACTATGCCAAAAAAACCAAATAGCTAATGTCATCATTAAATATAGAGTTGTCCAAATAGGGGCAAAAACCCAGTCTGGTGGATTATAATTTGACTTTACTAATTGAGAATACCAAGGTTCTTTAAAACTAACTGTGACAAATCCTCCAATAAATGACGCAGAATATGTAATAATGAAGAAAAGAAAAAATGATAAAAATTTATTTTTTAACATATAAGTATTATACATCACAATAGAATGAATAAAAAAACTATTTGGATAACAGGTGGAAGTACTGGTATTGGTAAAGCCCTAGCGATTAAGTTTGCAAATGAGGGTTGGAATGTTGCTATTTCTGCTAGAAGAGAAAATCTTCTTAAAGAGATCTCAGATTCAAATGAAAATATTTATGGATTTCCACTTGATGTGACTGATAAATCTAAGTGTAAAGAGGTTTTTGAAAAAATTAAGAATAAGTTTCAAAATATTGATATTTGCTTTTTTTCAACTGGAACATGGAATCCTAAAAAAGAAAAAGATATTGATATTGAGCAAATAGAGGAAGTTTTTAAAGTAAATTTTTTTGGCACATTAAATAGTATTAAGGCAGTTGAGGAATATTTCAAAAATAAAAAAGATGGAATTATTACAATTGTTTCATCTATTGCTGGCTATAGAGGATTACCCAATTCAACTGGATATGGTCCATCAAAATCAGCTCTAAATAATTTAGCAGAAAGTTTATATTTTGATTTTAAAAGATCAAATGTTCGAATTTGTTTAGTAAGCCCTGGGTTTATAAAAACACCCATGACAGATAAAAATGATTTTAAAATGCCTTTTTTAAAAACTACCGAATATGCAGCTGAAAAAATTTATGATGGCTTAATTAACAAAAATGTTTTTGAAATTCATTTTCCAAAATCTTTGACTTTAATACTTAAAATACTTAGTTTTTTACCCAGTAAAGTTTATTTTGGTTTATTAGGTAGAATGACTAAATACCAAAAAAAAGATTAATCTTTAACAAAAACTACTGTTAATTCTGCAACTTTAAAACCAAACTTAGTCATTGTAGCTCTATTAATTGCTACACGATCATCTTGTTTGAAAATCCAATCATCAAATGTAATTTTCATTTCTTTACCTTTGACTGGTACAAGTAAAACATATTCAAATTTAAAAGCTGGACCATAAGAATATCCTTTGGCTTTACCTACTACATCCCCTGCTGTACCTTCATAATTATTGTCATCAATTTTAGTAATTTGCCATTGTCGTGTTTGAACTTCGCCATCATCCCAATTAAATTTTTCATCAAGTATTAATTTTTTACCATCCCATTTTCCATTAAGGTCTGCAGAAAATTGTCTTGTAACTTTTCCAGATCTATTTTGAAGGACTCCCCACGCTTTTACATTACCAGATAAATATTTCTCAATGATTAGTCTAGGTTCTTTGTTTTTAAAATCTTCTGGTTTCATAGAATTATTTTTTGAACAACTTGTAATTAAGAATAAAGATATAATCAACAAAATTGATTTAATAATTTTTAGGTTACTCATATTTCTCCTTTTCAATTGTTACTTATTATGAATTGAAAATTGTATCAAATCGATATTTTTTGATTTAAAACCAGCCTCACAATAACACAAATAAAATTCCCACATTCTTTTGAATGTTAAATCAAATCCTTGATTCTTAATTAAATCCCACTTTTTATTAAATTCATTTCTCCAAATAGCTAATGTATTTGAATAGTGATTTGCATAAGATTCGTATGATTTTAAAGTTAATCCATTATTAGAAACATATTTATTTATAGAATTTTTATTTGGAAGAAATCCTCCAGGAAAAATATATTTTTGTATAAAATCTTGCTTGTTTTTATATCTGTTAAATAAAGTATCATCTATTGTGATTGCTTGAATAGCAGCTTTTCCATTGTCAGATAAATTATTTTTTATAGTCTTAAAATAACTTTCTAAATAATTTTGACCTACAGCCTCAATCATTTCAATCGAGGTAATAGAATTATATTTATTTTTTAAATCTCTATAATCTTTAATTTCAATATTGACTTTTTCGTTTAATCCACACTTATGAATTCTTTCTTTAGCATATTCAAATTGTTTTTTTGAAATTGTAATACAATCAAGTTTGACATCATATTTTTTTCCAAGATACTCTGCAAATCCGCCCCATCCACAGCCTATTTCTAAAATTTTATCTCCATTGTTGGGTTGGATTAAGTCAATTAATTTTTGATATTTATTATTTTGAGCATCTGATAAATCTTTATTTTTTTCATCAAAGATTGCACTAGAATAAGTCAAGGTTTTATCAAGCCAAAGTGAAAAAAACTCGTTACCTAGGTCATAGTGTTTAGCTATATTTTCTTTACTTCTATTTTTAGTATTTTTAATCAAAATATTTTTAAAAAAGTTAATAAATGGTAAATCAAGTAAACCTGAAAATTTATGAATTTGTTTTATATTTCTTGCTGTTAATTCTATAAGGTCTGATAAATTTTTAGTTTCAAATTCATTTTTCATATATGACTCTGCGAACCCCACACTTCCTCCTCTAATTAGGTTAAAAGTAAAGTTTGAGTTTTTTATCTCGAGATTTGCCTTTAGCGGATCTCTAGGATTGCCAAATTTTAATAATTCACCGTTATGGTTAGTGATCTCTAAATATCCAAATTTAATATTTTTTAGAGTATTAAATACAATTTTGTCTGAAATTCTAAATAAATTCATTATCTTTCAAAAGTAATATTATTCTTAATTTTAAGTTTTTTTTTTACAAACTTAATTCCTTTTAACCACAATTTAAACGCTTCAAAATGTATCGCTGAAATTATCTTAAAAGTCATTAATGGGTGTTTTAAATATGAATTCATCAAATTTATACTTGTCAAATCAGACCTAATACCATCTTGAGATGCAAAAAGAATTTTACCTTCTTTATCATATTGATCAATTATAACTGATAATTTTTCTGCTGGATTTAGTACTCTAAAAAAATAATTACAGTCCATCTCGATAAATGGTGATACATGAAATTTTTTTGAGCAATTATTTTGAATTAATTTATTTTCATTTTCTACCCCAAATACATATGTATGTTGCTCTCCAAATGTATTTTTAACCTCATATAAAATTGAAACAAGTCTTTCATCTTTATCGTAAACAAAAAAAATGCTTAGAGGATTAAAGACATAACCAAGTATTCTCGGATAACATAAAAGTTTAATTTTTATATTTTCTGTAAGAAGATTGTTGGCTTTTAAATTTTGATTCACCCAATCGGTTAGTGATGATCCATCACGTGCACCATGATCTCTTTCATAAAAACTAATTATGTTAAACTTATTTAAAGAAAAAAAACTTATCTTTTTATCGAGCTCTTCGAGTTCTGATAAATTTATTAATAAAGAAAAAACTTTGTATTTAAAATAATGTTCCTTAGGCTTAAATCGTTTATGGATTACAGTTCCATTATATATATAAGAATTAATCATTAAGGTTTTTTAGCATTTCAATAGATGATTTTATTCCATCTTCATGAAATCCGTAACCAAAATAACTTCCACAAAAAAGCAAATCTTTTTGATTTTGTAATT
>NHKK02000017.1 GCA_002169475.2 Candidatus Pelagibacter sp. TMED239 | reverse complement strand
TTATGCATACATTATCAAAAAATATTTCTCCAGAAGTTGGTTTAAATAAATTTACAATCATTCTTGCAATTGTTGATTTTCCACTTCCACTTTCACCAACTAAACCAAATGATTTTCCTTCTTTTATTTGAAACGTTACATCATCTACTGCCATAACAGAATTTTTTGATTTTTCTGTAAAAAAACTATCATGAAAAGTTTTTTTTAAATTTTTTACTTTAATTAAATCTTGAGAATAAATTTTTTTTTTACTCCATCTATTTAAAATTTTAATATTTTGATTTCCTTGAATTTTATTTTCCTTTTCTATTATTTTAAATCTTAAAATTTTTTTATTAGTTGGTGGTACCGAACTAACAAGACTTTTTGTATAAATTTGTGAAGGATTAGTTAATATTTGTTTTGTGGGTCCTATTTCTACTAAATTACCATTTTTCATAACAGCTACCCGATCTGTTGTTTCTGCAATTACTCCCATATCATGAGTTATTAATATTACTGCTAGATTACGTTCTTTTGTTAATTTTTTAATTAATTCAAGAATTTGAGATTGAATAGAAACATCTAAAGCAGTTGTTGGTTCGTCTGCAATCAGTAATTCTGGTTCACAACAAAGTGCAAGAGATATAACCACTCTTTGTCTCATACCACCAGAAAATTGATGTGGATAATTGTCAAATCTAACTTTTGCATCTTTTATACCTACTTCTTTTAATAAATTTATTGCCCTGTCTTTAGATTCAATTAAGTTTAATTTTAGATGAGTTTGTATAGTTTCAACTAATTGTTCGCCAACTGTTAATAAAGGATTAAGAGATGTTTGAGGGTCTTGAAAAATTAACCCAATTTTTTTTCCCCTATATTTAGCTATAGTTTCAAAATCTTTATGAAGATTTATTCCATCTAAAAGTATAGAGCCATTTGAAATTTTTCCAGGTTCATCAATAAGGTCAATTATTGCATTACCTACAGTACTTTTTCCTGAACCAGACTCTCCAACTAAGCCTAATATTTCTCCTTTATTTACTTCTATATTAATATTTTTAGCGGCATGAACTGTTTCTCGCCTCATTTCATAATTAATACTTAAATTATCAATTTTTAAAAAACTCATTAATTTAATTTTGGATTTAAGGTATCTCTCATCCAATCTCCTAATAGATTAATAGAAAATGCCAATACAACTAAAAAAATTGCTGGAAAAAACGTTATCCACCATTCACCTGAAAATAAAAAATCATTTCCAATTCTAATTAAAGTTCCTAAGGAAGGTGTTGTTGGTGGCACCCCAACACCTAAAAAACTTAAAGTAGACTCAGCTATAATTGCAAGCGCAAGTCCAATAGTTCCTATTACAAGTATAGGTCTTAATATATTTGGTAAAATATGTTTAAACATTATTAAAATATTTGAAACCCCTATAATCGTTGAAGCTGAAACATAATCTTTGTTTTTTTCAACTAAAGTTGCAGCTCTTGAAACTCTCGCAAACTGAGGCCATTCCGAAATTCCTATTGCAAAAATTAATACATAGATTGCCATTTCGTCATGAAGTTCTTTGGAAATAAGACCTCTGGCAATTCCGTCTACCAATAATGCCATTAAAATACTTGGTACCGTCAATTGAACATCAGTTATTCTCATAACTATCATTTCATATTTTCCTCCGAAATATCCAGCAGTCAAACCTAAAGCTACACCTAAAATTAAACTAAATAAAATTGCAGAAAAACCAACTATTAAAGAAATTCTAGAGCCATATAATATAGTTGATAACATATCTCTACCCTGTCCATCTGTACCTAATATAAATTTTGATACACCGTCTTGAGACCAAGATGGTGGTGTAAATGCATCCATTAAAGATAAAGATGACGGATCAAAAGGATTATATGGAGTAACAAATTCTACAAAAAAAGAACAAAAAAATATTATAAATAAAATTATTGAAGATATAATTGCAGTTGGAGATTTAATATAACTATAATAAATATCACTATCTTTAATTCTGTCCCAAGTACTAAGAGTATTTTTATCCACTAGAAACATCTCCTTTAACTCTAATTCTTGGATCAATAAAATAATACAAAATATCTACTATAAAATTAATCATAACAAACACAAATGCTATGAAAACCAAATAAGCAGACATAATGGGTATATCTACGAATTGAACAGCTTGAATAAATAAAAAACCCATTCCAGGCCATTGAAAAACTGTTTCTGTAATTATTGAAAAAGCTATTAATGTTCCAATATTAATTCCAGCAATAGTGATGACTGGTATCAAGCCATTTTTTAATGCATGTTTATATTTTATACTTTTTTCACTTATTCCTCTTGCTCTAGCAAACTTAATATAATCTGTTTGTAAAATTTCCATCATTTCAGCTCTTACAAGTCTAATTATGTAAGTCATTTGAAATAAACTAAGAGTAACTGATGGAAGTATAATTGCTTTTAATCCCGAAACAGTTAGAAATCCTGTGGTCCAAAATCCTAAGTCTATTACCTCGCCTCTACCAAATGAAGGGAGTATTCCTAAAATAACCGAAAAAAGATAAATAAATAATATACCAATAACAAATGTGGGGAGTGATACTCCAAGTAATGATACTGCTAAAATAATATCACTTAAAAAACCTTTCCTATTTATACCTGTATAAACCCCTAATAGTGTGCCAGAAATTAGAGCAATTAAGGCTGAAATCACTACAAGTTCAATAGTTGCTGGTAATCTCTCTGTTATTAAATCAGAAACAGGTCTTCTTAATTGATAAGAAATTCCAAATTCTCCTTTAGACGCATTTACGACAAATCTAGAAAATTGAATATGAATAGGATCCATTAACCCTAAAGTTTCTCTAATTTCTGCTCTTTCTTCATCAGATGTTTCTTCTCCAACCATATTATTTATTGGATCACCTACAAAATTAAATAGAGAAAAAGATACAAAGGCAACGACTAACATTACCAAAGCAGACTGAAACAATCTTTTGAAAAAATATTTTATCAATTTATGAAATTTTTTAAATTACAAGCCCCCTAAATATGGGGGCTTGTAAAAAATTTATTTAATTAAAGCTAGCAGTTCTGAATAACGGTTCGTTATTCGGTCTGATAGGTACATTAACATTGCTTTTTGATGCCCAAGAAATTACTTGGTGGTGTAAAGGAAGATATGAAATATCATCTTTTACAATTTTCCAAGCTTTTGCAATTGCAGCATTTCTTTTATCTAGGTCAACTTCACCTTCCATAACTCTAATTGCAGCATCAACATCTGAGTTACTAAAGTTAACTTTATTCCAACTAGCACCACTTTCATATAAGTAATGAAAAACATAGTGACTATCTAAAGTAGGAACACCCCATCCAAGCATATAAAAATCACCTTGGTTATCTTTAAGCTCTTTAAAGTGTTTACTNTTAGTTTGGGCAAATAGATTTACATTAACACCGATTTTACCNAACATACCAACAACAGCTGTACAAATNGCTTCATCATTTACATATCTATCGTTTGGACATCTTAGCTCAACATTAAAACCATTNGGATAACCTGCGTCAGCTAATAGTTTTTTTGCAGCATTAACATCGTAAGGCAATCTTTTATCAAGATCTGTTGTGTAACCATTTACACCTGGAAAAGTTATTATTCCAGCAGGTTCACTTAAACCTCTCATAACNTTTTGCTTAATTGCNTCGATATCTATTGCTTGNTAAAGAGCTTGTCNTACTTCTTTTTTCTTAAATGGATTATCTCCAGTATTACCAGTTCTTAACTTATCNGCAGACTGGTCCATTCCAAGAAAAATTGTTCTCATTTGTGGTGTGCTCTCTACTTTATGCCCCCCTGAAGATCCAATACGTTTTAAATCTTGAACAGGTGCATCAGTAACTAAATCAATTTCTCCAGATAATAATGCTGCAACTCTAGTTGCTGCNTTTTTAATAGGAAGTAATTCAATTTGAGTTACTTTGCTATCTTTCATTTCACCCCACCAGTGTTTATTTTTCTTAAAGACTGTCTTAGTGTTAGGTTCTCTTAAAGTAATTTTAAAAGGTCCCGTTCCCATAGCATTAGTTGCTGAAAAAGTTTCTTGGCTAGCATCCCAATTTTGTGGTGACATTGCAAAATTCTTTTCAGACCATTTTTTAGACATTATAAAAATGTTAGATAATTGGTTCAAAAGAATTGGATTTGGTTTACTTGTAGTTATTTTAACTGAATAATCCCCAATAGCTGAAACTCCTGATACCGTGCTAATATATTCTTTAAAATCAGATGTTCTTTGTTTTGCTCTTAAGATACTAAATACAACATCATCAGACGTCATTTTAGAACCATCAGAAAATTTTACATCTTCTCTTAATGTAAATATCCAAGTATTTGGATCAATAGCTTTCCATTTTTTTGCTAGCGCAGGTCCTATTTTCATATCTAAACCTCTTTGAACGAGTGCTTCGTATACTTGTCTAGATACTTGTGTAGTTGGGCCCTCATTTTGTGCATGTGGATCTAGTGTAAGACTGTCTCCTTGCATAGACCATTTTATAGTTTTGGCCCAAGCAGAAGAAAATCCAAATACTAAAACCAAAGATAATAGTATTCTTATTAAGTTTTTAATCTTCATTATTCCCCTCTTTTTTAAATTTATTTAAAAAAGTATAAGTGAAATAACTTGATTATTATAGCTATAATTTTCAGTTAAAATTTAACTTTTATCGCTATCTACTAATTTTTTCTTTGCAATCCAAGGCATCATTGCTCTAAGTTCAGCTCCGACTTTTTCTACTGAATGCTCTGCTAATTTAGCTCTAGTTGCAAGAAAGTTTTTTTGACCATTTTTACATTCATCCATCCACTCTTTTGTGAATTTACCAGACTGTATATCTGCCAAAACTTCTTTCATTCTTTTCTTGGTTTCTTCTTTATTGATTATTCTAGGTCCTGATTGATATTCACCATATTCAGCTGTATTTGAAATAGAATAATTCATATTAGCAATTCCACCTTCATAAATTAAATCTACAATTAATTTAACTTCATGAACTGTTTCAAAATATGCCATCTCAGGTTCATAACCTGCTTCGGTCAAAGTTTCATAACCGTTTTTAATTAATTCTACCAAACCACCACATAAAACCGTCTGTTCACCAAATAAATCGGTTTCAACTTCATCTTTAAATGTTGTCTCAATAATTCCAGATCTTCCACCACCTACAGCTGATGCATAAGATAAAGCAAGATCTCTTGCCTTTCCTGAACCATTTTGATGAACTGCAAATAAACATGGAACTCCACCACCTTTTTCATATTCACTTCTAACTAAATGTCCCGGTCCTTTTGGTGCAACCATAAATACATCTAGATCTTTTCTTGCTTTAATTAAATCGTAATGAACATTTAATCCATGAGCAAACGCAATACTTGTTCCTTCTCTTACTCTTTGTTCTATGTGATTTTTATAAATTTCAGCTTGTAGTTCATCTGGTGTCAATATCATTACAACATCAGCCCAAGCTGCAGCGTCTGATAAATTCATTACCTTAAGTCCTTTTGACTCGGCTTTAGCAGCGCTAGAAGAACCTTCTCTAAGAGCTACTACAATTTCTTTAACTCCACTGTCTTTTAAATTTAATGCATGAGCATGTCCTTGGCTTCCATAACCAAAAATTGCAATTTTTTTATTTTTAATTAAATTTACATCTGCATCTTTTTCATAAAACATTTTCATTTTCTATTCTCCTATTTTAATTAATTAAATATTTCAGCGCCTCTTGTCATTGCAACCGCTCCGGTTCTTGAGACACTAATAAGACCAAGCGATTTTAAATTTTTAGTCATTTTATCTATTTCTCTTCTAAGTGCTGTTATTTGAATAACAGCAGATTTATTAGTTCGATCTAATATAACTGGATTATATTTTTTACAAGCATTTAAAACTTTTTTAATTTTAGAAGAATTTCCTAAAAATTTAAGTAATGCCATTTCTTTAAAAATTACTTTTTTATCTTCTCTTTTAAAATTACCTACTTTGTGAACTGGAACTAATTTTTTTAACTGCAAAACTATTTGCTCAATAACTTCTGGTGTTCCAGTGGTTACAATAGTAATTCTTGAAAGATTTGCTTTCTGATCAACTTCAGCAACAGCAAGAGACTCAATATTATATCCTCTTCCAGAAAAAAGACCTACTACACGAGAAAGCACACTTGCTTCATTGTCAACCCAAACAACAATTATATGCGTTTCTAATTTACCAATTTTAGTTGGAATACTATAAGCTGATTTAGATTTTGCCATTAAACTAACGCTTTTCCTTTACCTGTAATTTTATTTTCTTCTTGATCTTTTGGACCTAGTAACATTTGATTGTGAGGTTTTCCTGAAGGTATCATTGGAAAACAGTTCTCCGCTTGATCTACAAGACAGTCAAAGATCACAGGTTTATCTATATTTATCATTTCTTTAATTTTTTCATCTAATTCATCTGGATTTTTAGCTCTAATACCAACACATCCATAAGCCTCAGCTAATTTTACGAAATCAGGCAAAGCTTCTGTATAACTTTCTGAGTAATTTTTCTCATGGAGTAGTTCCTGCCATTGTCTAACCATACCCATATACTGATTATTTAAAATAAAGATTTTAATAGGTAAATTATATTGAACAGCTGTGGACATCTCTTGCATAGTCATTAAAACTGATGCTTCTCCAGCAATATCAACAACTAATTTTTTTGGATGAGCTAATTGTACACCTACAGCAGCTGGCAAACCATAGCCCATAGTTCCTAGCCCTCCTGAAGTCATCCATCTATTAGGTTTATTAAATTTATAATGTTGCGCTGCCCACATTTGATGCTGACCAACTTCTGTGGTTATAAAAGTATCCTGATTTTTAGTTAATTCGTAAAGTCTTTTAACAGCATGTTGAGGCTTAATTATCTTATCGCTATTTATAAAATTTAGAGAGTCTTTAGTTTTCCATTTTTCAATTGTTTGCCACCACTTCGAAATTTTTTGTTTATTAGATTTTTCCAAATTAAGATTTTTTTTCTTTAAAGTTTTAGTTGTTAATTCAATTACATCAGCCACATCTCCAACAATTGGTAGATCTACTTTTATAATCTTATTAATTGACGATGGGTCAATATCTATATGAACTTTTTTTGATTTAGGAGAAAATTCATCTATCTTACCAGTAATTCGATCATCAAATCTAGCTCCTATATTTATTAATAAATCGCAATCATGCATTGCATTATTTGCCTCATAAGTTCCATGCATACCAAGCATTCCTATAAATTGATTATTATCTCCAGGAAATGCACCTAGACCTTGTAATGTTGATGTTATTGGAAATCCAGTTAAAGAAACTAATTCTCGTAACAATTTACTGGCCTTTGGCCCTGAATTAACTACTCCACCTCCTGTATAAAAAATTGGCTTTGAGGCTTTGTTCATTAGTCCAATTAACTTATCAATATCTTTTTGATTAAATCTATTTTTACTTACAGTTTTTTTTGGTTTTAATTTTTTAGGCAAAATATATTTTGTTTTTGCAAATTGAATATCTTTTGGAATGTCAACTAATACAGGTCCTGGTCTACCAGTGGTTGCAACCTCAAAAGCTAAATGCATAACTCTTGATAAATCATTAACATCTTTTACTAACCAGTTATGTTTTGTACATGGTCTTGTAATTCCTGTAGTATCGCATTCTTGAAATGCATCCGTCCCAATTAAATGTGTTGGGACTTGACCTGAAATACAAACTAAAGGAACTGAATCCATATATGCATCTGTTAATGCAGTTACAACATTAGTTGCACCTGGTCCTGATGTAACCAGCACTACTCCTGGTTTACCTGAAGATCTTGCATAACCCTCTGCAGCATGACCTGCTCCTTGTTCATGTCTAACTAATATATGTTTAATTGATGAGTGATTTTTTAATTCGTCATATATAGGAAGTACTGCTCCACCTGGATAGCCAAAAATATGTTCTACCTTTTGATCTTGAAGGCACTTGAATACAATTTCCGCTCCAGTAAATAATTTTGACATTTCGCAATCTAGCTGAAGTTGTACTCATTGGTCAAGTTTTAGAATGAATTATTTAAATTTTTTTAAAAATTTATTGGTCTCTTGTGGTTTTACTTTAAACCAACTCATCATATGCCCTCTTGCCCAAGTACTTTGTCTTTTGGCGTATTGTCTAGTCTTTATTGATATATTTTCTTTTATTTCACTCAAGTCTTTTTCGTTATTCAAGTATTTTTTAATCTCATCTATGCCAATTGCTTTATTAACACTTTTATCTCTTCGAACTTTTAATTTGATAAATTGTTTAACTTCTTCAATAGCTCCGCTTTTTAACATTTTTTCTGTTCTTAAATTAATCCTTTTAATTAGTTCTTGTCTTGAAAAATCAATATAAATTTTTAAAAAATCCTCATTTTTAAAATAAGACTTTGTATTTTTAAACCAATCATGAAGAGATTTATTAGTAAATGCTTTAACTTCATAAGCTCTAATTGATCTTTGTGCGTCTGTTGAATTAATTTTATTTTTTGAAGTTGGATCTAATTTTAATAACTTTTTATAAAAACTTTTTTGACCTAATTTTTTATGTAAAGATCTTATTTTATTTCTAAATCGAACTGGAATATTTGGTATTCTAACTAAACCCTCTGTTAAAGCTTTATAGTATAAACCAGTTCCACCAACTAAGATTGGTATATGTTTTCTTTTTTTTATTTCATTAATTTTTTTTATGGTAAGTTTTAACCANTCACCAGTTGAAAAATTATTNTTTACATTATGAAAACCATAAAGATGATGTCTTATTTTTTNATAATCTTTTAAATTTGGTCTTGCAGATAAAATTTTTAATTCCTTATAAACTTGCATACTATCTGCATTAATTATTTCNCCNTTNATTTTTTTAGCAAGTTTAACNGCAAAATTTGATTTACCNGATGCTGTTGGTCCTGAAATTAAAATAATNTTGGATTTCAAATCCATTTTTAGTCTAAGTTAANACCAATGTATCTTCTTTGATTTTGATTATTNNAAATNGCTAGCAATATTGTTTTTTGATTTGAATTTAATACATCTTCTGTAATTTTTATTAAATCATTTATTGATCTAATTTTTTTCTTTTGAGCATGAGTAATAATACTATTTACTTCTAAAGATTTTGCTACAGGGCTATTATTTTCAATTTTTGTGACAACTAAACCTGATGTTTGATTGGGTAGTTTTCTATTTTTAATATCATCTTTAGTTAAAACTCTAACTGTGATTTTTAAACTTTCTATCTTTGAGGTTTGCTTGTTTACTGGCTCTTGTTTTTTACCTATATTAAAATCTTCTGAAGTTTCAAGTCTTCCTAAAATTACATTTTTAGTTAATTCATTTTTATTTCTCCAAACTTTAACTTTAACATTTTTACCAACTTNTGTTTTTGCAACAATTGCNGGTAATTCCTTCATCTGTTTNATTTTTTCTCCGTTAAATTCTAAAATAATATCCCCNTCTTTAATTCCCGCCTTATCNGAAGGGCTATTTTCTGCAACACTTACCACTAATGCACCTCTCGGTTCATCTAATTCTTCAGCATCAGCAATTTCTTGAGTTACATATTGAATTCTAACACCTAACCATCCTCTCTTTGTTTCTCCAAACTCAATNAGTTGGCTTATTACAGTTTTTGCGCTGTTAGAAGGTATTGAAAATCCTATTCCTATTGAACCATTTCTTCCAAGTATTGCTGTATTAATTCCGATTACATTCCCTTCCAAATCAAATAAAGGACCTCCTGAATTTCCAGAATTTATTGATGCATCTGTTTGAATAAAATCTTCATATCTAGACAAACCAATTGATCTATTTCTTGCTGAAATAATTCCAGAAGTCACTGTTCCTCCTAAACCAAAAGGGTTTCCAATAGCTATTACCCAATCTCCTATTCTAGCTTTGTCTGAGTCTCCAAAAGAAACTGGTATAAATTTTTCATCTGTTTCTAGTTGTAACACGGCTATATCCATCAGTGGATCAGCTCCTAAAACTTTAGCTTTAAATTCTTCATCACCGTTAACTCTGACAATAATGTCTTCAGCACCTTGAATTACATGGTTATTTGTTACAACTATTCCATTCTCATCAATAATAAATCCTGAACCAAGTGCTGCTGATTGTCTTTCTTGGGGTGTGCCAAATTCTTTAAACATATCTTCTAGCGGTGATCCTGGAGGAAATTGGAATGGTAATGATGGATTAGTGTTTGTAACTACTGTCTGAGTTGATGAAATATTTACAACAGATGGCATTAATCTTTCTGCCAAATCTGCAAAAGATGCTGGGACTGTTTTAGAATTAGATTGAATTGAGAAACTTAAAGTGAAAATTAATGTAAAGAATATAATTTTAATTTTTTTCATACTAACTTTTAATATAATAAATAATTATAAATCCTATAACTGCAAAGATTAATCCGCCAGATCTCAATTGACTATCTTTCACAAGTTCTAATTTTTTTAACATACTTTTCATTTTTGATGGAAATAAGGCGTACAAGATTCCTTCAATAAAAAGAAAAAGACCAAAAGCTATGATCAATTCTTTCATAATNAATTATTTTATTGAGATTTAGGTTTTATATTTCCAAAAAATTTAAAAAATTCACTATCAGGAGATAAAATCATAGATGTTTCTCCTCCAATTAATGCTTTTTGATATGCTTGCATCGCTCTGTAAAAACCAAAAAATTCAGGATCTCGACCAAAAGCATCTGCAAAAATTTTATTTCTAAGACCATCTCCTTCACCTTTCATTATTTCTGATTTTTTTTGCGCATCTGCAAGGATTACTGTAACTTCTTTGTCTGCAGTTGATGTAATAGTTACAGCCATTTCAGCACCTTTTGCTCTAAATTCTTTTGCTTCTCTTTCCCTTTCGGTTTGCATTCTTCTAAAAATTGCATCACTGTTTGCTTGAGGTAAATCTGCTCTTTTTATTCTAACATCTACAATTTTTATTCCAAAGTTTTCAGCTTCATTATTTACCCCTTGCTGAATAAGAGCCATCTGTTTTGATCTATCCTCTGACAATAATGTTTGTAATTCTTGTTGACCAAGAACATTCCTAATTCTTGAATTTATGATTGTAGATAATCTTGATCTAGCAACTCTTTCGTTTCCTACTGAAATATAAAACTTTAAAGGATCAACTATTTGAAACCTTGCAAAAGCATCTACGATTAATCTTTTTTGATCTGATGCAATAACTTCTTCTGGTGGAGTATCTAAATTTAAAACTCTCTTATCTAAAAATACAACGTTTTGAATAAATGGTAATTTAAAATTTAATCCTGGCTTTAATATAATTTTTTTTGGATCACCAAATTGTAAAACAATTGCTTGATTTACTTCTTTAACAATAAATATTGAAAAGAATAATGTTGCTCCAAATAAAATAATTATTGGTAATAGAAATTTTCCTGCTTTCATTAATTCGATCCTGACTTTAGTTCTT
Source organism: Candidatus Pelagibacter sp. TMED239 (assembly GCA_002169475.2). Next base: position 1,954 of record NHKK02000017.1, on the reverse strand, counting down.
GTAATGGTAAATAAGGCACAACTCCAGATCCAGAGTCCTTATCAATTATAATTTTATTTATATCTGCTAGGACTTGTTCCATTGTCTCCAAATACATTCTTTCTTGAGTTACTTTTTTTGCTTTAGCATATTCTGAATAAATAGATAAAAATCTACTTGCTTCACCTTCTGCTTTAGCAACTACTTCTTTTTTATAAGCTTCAGCTGCTTGTAAAATTTTTGCAGCTTCCCCTCGAGCTCTTGGTATTACATCATTAGCATAAGCTTCTGCCTCATTTTTTGATCTTTCCATGTCCGCTCTTGCTGCTTGAACATCTCTAAATGCATCAATTACTTGATCTGGCGGATCAGCTTTTTGAGTTTGAACTTGTGTAATTTGAATTCCACTTTGGTACTCATCTAAAATCTCTTGAATAATATCTTGAGTATCTCTTTCAATTAACGATCTACCTTCAGTAAGTATTGGCTGAATATTTGATCTTGCAATAACTTCTCTCATCGCGGTTTCAGCCGCTGCCTTTACTGTTCCTTCGGGATCTTGAATTTTAAATAAAAAGTTTCCTGCATCTTTAATTACCCAAAATACTGAAAAATCAATATTAACAATATTTTCATCACCAGTTAACATTAAACTTTCTTGAGGAACGTCTGCTACTCCTCCACCAGTTGAAAAACCACTATCTCTTTCAGATCTAAAACCAATATCCATTCTATTTACTTTAGTAACTTTTGGTGTTTGAACTGTCTCTACAGGAAAAGGTATATGATAATTAAGACCGGGTTGTGTTGTATTTACAAATTTACCAAATCTTAAAACAACACCCTGTTCATCTGGTAGAACTCTATATAATCCACTAGCAAGCCAAACTAGAACTAAGATTATTAATATTAAACCTATAGGTTTACCACCTGATTTACTTCCACCAGGTAAAAATTTATTAATTTTGCTTTGAATATCTTTTATAATTGCATCTATGTCAGGTGGTGTAGGTCCTTTTCCTGAGCCATTTCCTCCTCCAGGGGGTGATCCCCAAGGACTACCGCCTCTACCTTTAAAATCATCTGACATATGCCAAAGTATATAGTGTCTTTATGGTAAAAAACAAGTAATGATAAAAATATGACTGATAAAAAGCCAGAACCAAGTGACGCAATGAAAAAAAAGCTGGAGCCAAGGAAATTTACTAAAAATCCAATTTTAGGGACTAAATTTACAATAGCAATTTCAAGTGCAAAAGGAGGAGTTGGCAAATCAACCTTTGCGACAAATCTTGCCATAGCTTTAAAACATGTGGGTTGCAAAGTTGGTATATTAGATGCAGATATTTATGGTCCATCAATTCCAAAAATGCTTGATATAGATGAGAAGCCAAAAAGTGATGGTCAAAAGTTAGAGCCAATCACAAAATACGAGATTCAATGTATGTCAATTGGTTTTTTAGCTGATCAACAAACTCCAATGATTTGGCGTGGGCCAATGGTAACAAGTGCTATTAAAACATTTACTCAAAAAGTAAATTGGAAAAATTTAGACTTTATAATAGTTGATATGCCTCCAGGAACTGGAGATACGCAATTAACTTTCTCACAAGAAATTAAAATGGATGGAGCAATAATAGTTTCTACTCCTCAAGAAGTAGCCCTTCTTGATGTTAAAAGAGGAATTAAGATGTTTGATAAGCTTGGTGTAAAAATTTTAGGTTTAGTTGATAATATGAGTTTTTTTACTGGAGATGATGGTAAAAAATATAAAATTTTTGGAGAAGGTGGTGTTAAAAAAACCGCTGAAGAATTTAAAAAAGAATTTTTAGGTGAAATACCAATAAACCCTGAAATAGGAAAATGTGCTGATGAAGGAAAGCCAATTGTTGAAGCTAATCCCGATCATGAAATTTCGAAAATATATTTAGATTTTGCAAATAAAATTAAATCAATTTATCTTTAAGATCAAAGG
>NHKK02000016.1 GCA_002169475.2 Candidatus Pelagibacter sp. TMED239 | reverse complement strand
GGATTTCTTCCCACTCTAGCTTTTCTTTTTGCTACTTTATAAGTACCAAAACCAGCTATTTTAACAGTATCGTCATTTTTCAAAGCATCTAGAATAATAGTCGTTATCGAGTCAAAAGTTCTCTCTGCATCAGCTTTACTCTGACCCAATGTGGACGATATTTTTGCTACTAGTTGTTTTTTGTTCATTTATGCCCCTTATGGTTATTATTGAATTTCAACAATTTCCCAATAAAATCAACACTATTTTGGTGTTTTAAATAAATATTAACACAATATATTGTGTGCTAAAAAACGTTGATTTTATTGATATTATTGAAGATAAAAAATGGCTTAAAACAAGCCTAAATCCTTGAGATCATTAAACGTTGTAAAAAACATTAACGAAACCAACAAAAAAAGCCCGATTCGAAAAAAACCCTCTTGAGTTCTTTGAGTTAAAGGCCTTCCTAAAATTTTTTCAAAAGCGTAAAACATCAAATGTCCTCCGTCTAGCATAGGAATAGGAAATAAATTAATAAAACCAAGACTTATAGATATGTAGGCCATGATGCTTAGAAAAGCTATTAACCCATGTTGAGCAACTTGGCCTGTTATTTTTGCAATCTTAATTGGTCCACCTAATTGAGTTGTGTCACCTTTACCTTTAAACATGGAGACAATAAAATCTAAAGAGGCTTTAGTAACAAACCAGGTTTCTTTGACTGCATAAAATAATGCTGTTGCAGGTCCTAATCTCTCTCTATTAAATTCATTATTTGGAGGAGATATCTTAATCCCAATTATCTTTTTATTTAACTTATTTCCGAGAGAGTCTTCACTTCTAATTATTTCAGGTACTACTTTTAACACTATTTCATTATTATTTCTTAAAACTTTGATGTCGACATTTTTTGAAGTGGATGTATTAATATAAGTCGAAACATCTAATATGCTATTCACTTTATTTTTGTTGATCGATAAAATTATATCTCCACTTTTAATACCAGAAGAGTAAGCAGGACTATCTTTCTGAACTTCTTGAATTTGAGCAGGAGTAAAGTCTTTTCCAGCAAACATATAGATAAATGAAAAAATAAAGATAGCAAGTACAAAATTAGCTAATGGTCCAGCTGCAACCACTAAAGATCTTTGATATAAAGGTTTTGTAACAAAAAGTTTATTTTGATCTTCTTTACTATATTTTTTTAATAATTCTTGCTGTTCAGCTTGACTAAAAACATTTCTATCACCAAAAAACTTTACATAACCACCAAGAGGAATTGCACAGAATTTCCATCTAGTGCCTGACTTATCATTGAAACCAAAAATTTCTTTACCAAAACCGATCGAAAAATCTGTAACTCCTACTCCATATCTTTTGGCAAAATAATAATGCCCATATTCATGAATAAATACGACAACTGTTAATAAAATAATAAAAGGAATAATAAAATTTAAAATTTCCATTCATTCACCTTACTAAATATAAAGTTTCTAAAAGCCATCAATCTTGCATTGTTTTTAAGAGACGCAGGATAAACAAAATGTGTTTCCGTTGGTTTGCCTGGTTGATCAGGTAAAACTTTAGTTATATTATTTATATTGTGTGCCATATAATCTGGTATTGCTGCAAGTCCAACACCGCTTTGTACTGCTAGTAGTAATCCATACACACTATTTACTTTCATAGTTGACTTTCTTTTCTTTCCCTCTTTAGCACCAAGTTTTAAAACCCAGTCGGGATTATAAACTGGGGATGGGGCCCCTCTTCCATAAGTAATAAACTTATGCTTGTCTAGATCTTTCAAAGTTTTAGGATAACCATTTTTTTCTAAATATTTATTTGAACCATATATATGATAATTAAAATCAACAAATTTTTTTTGTATAAGATTTAATTGCTTAGGTCTTCTCATTCTAATAGCTACATCAGCTTGTCTTGTACTTAAATCAAGTTCTTTATCATCAAATATAAGTTCGATTTCTATCTCAGGATTTAAATCCATAAACTCNTTAATNCGNGGAGTTAACCAAGTTGTTCCAAAACTTACTACTGTTGTTACGGTCAATTTCCCATTTAATTTATCTTTTCGACCACCCAAATTAGACTCTACATCTTTGAGTTTTGAGATNACCTCTTGAGCTGATTTAAATAAATATTCTCCATTATCAGTAAGGACTAAACCTCTAGCGTGTCTTTCAAAAAGCTGGACTTTTAAATCATTTTCAAGCCCTTGAATTTGTCTGCTAATAGCTGATTGACTTAAATTGAGTATTGTAGAAGCTTTAGTGAAGCTAGATGCTTCTGCTACAGTATGAAAAATTTTTAATTTGTCCCAGTCCATAAAAGACAACTATAGATTATTTATTAGGATTTACTATAGCTCTTCCGAAATACTCACCTTTTAACAATTTAGGATATGTTTCTAATAGCTCATTGAATGAGAGTTCTGTTGTAAAAGATTGAATTTTTGCGAAATCAATTAATTTATTTGCTTCATTCCATAAAAATTCTCTTCTTTTAATAGATGCACCTGATGAGTCTATTCCCCATAACTTTACTCCCCTTATAATAAAAGGCATAACAGTAGTATTTATTTTTATTCCTCCAGCGTTACCACAAGAAGCAACAATTCCATTAGGTTTTGTTTGGGCTAAAATTTTGGTTAAACTTGTTCCCCCGACAGTATCCACTACTCCATCCCAAATTCCTTTTTCAAGTAGTTTACTTTCACCGTCAAATTCTTTTCTATCGATAATATTTTTAGCTCCCAAATTTTTTAAATATTCATTTTTGTCTTTTTTTCCTGTCACAGCATGAACGTCATACCCCATCTTTGTTAGTATCATTACTGCTATACTCCCTACTCCACCTGTTGCTCCAGTTACTAAAACATCTTTAACTTTTTCACCTAGTAAAAGTTCTTCTCTCGCTTTTACTGCAAAAGCACATTGTAAAGCTGTAAACCCAGCTGTTCCCAACATCATGGCTTTTTGATTATCTAATTCTTTTGGCGTTTTGATTAAAAAATTTGAATCGACTTTAGCATATTCAGCAAATCCTCCAAAATAAGCTTCGCCTACTCTAAAGCCTGTTAAAATTATATTGTCATCTTTTTTAAATTTATTATCTTCACTCTCAACCACTTTCCCAGAAAAATCAATACCTGGCACAAAGGGAAATTTTCGTACTATTTTTCCACCGTTATTTAAAATTAAAGCATCTTTATAGTTTAAACTTGAATAGTCAATTTTTACTAGAACATTGCCGTCTTTCAAGTGACTTGTGTCAATTTCTTTAATTTCTCTTGAAAATTTTTCGTTTTGATTATCTATGACTACAGCTTTAAATTTTTCTTGCATTTATTTTGCTATATATCTCAAATATCTATTTTGGAAGCTAAGATCTTCTTTGAAAGAGCCTAAGTAATAATTTGTAACTGTTGTGGCTTTTTCTTTTTTTATTCCTCTCATAGTCATACATTGATGTGCTGCATCAATAGTTACAGCTACACCTTTTGCATCAAGAGCAGACATTAGTGTTTTGGCTATTTGCATTGTAAGTCTTTCCTGAGTTTGAAGCCTTTTTGAAAATACCTCCACTGTTCTTGCAAGTTTACTTAAGCCTACAACTTTTTGGTTTGGAATATAAGCAATATGCGCTACACCTATAATTGGAGCCATGTGGTGTTCACAATGACTTTCTAAAGTTATATTTTTTTCTACAACCATATCATCGTAGCCCTCTACATCACCAAAAGTTTTTAATAAATCTGAACTGGCATCTTGATTGTAACCTTTGAAATATTCTTTAAAAGCTTTAACTACTCTTTTAGGAGTTTCTAATAAACCTTCTCTATTGGGATCTTCTCCAATCCAAGTTAATATAGTCTTGAAAGCCTCTTCAGCTTGTTTATCCGTAACTTGGGGTTTTTTTGGACTTGTTTTATCAATGTCTTTAACTAATTTCATTTCGCGGTCATTTTTATAGGACATATTTGATTAATGCAAATTGCTATTTTGTCTTTTTTTCACTATTTTACGCCCATGTTTAAAAAAAGAGAGAGTGTTTTTGAGATAGAAGAGGGAAAATTTCTCTCACCNAAATTTGATGAAAANGGTCTNATACCTGTNACTACAACNGACCATAAATCNGGNGAAGTTTTAATGCATGGTTATATGAANCAAGAANCTTTAAAACTNACTATNGAAAANAAAGAAGCNTGTTANTGGAGTAGNTCAAGAAANGCNTTATGGCATAAAGGNAANACAAGTGGTTNTGTTCAAAAAGTNATAGATATAAGAATTGATGATGATCAAGATGCTTTATGGATGACTGTAGATATTGGNAATGGAGCAAGNTGCCATGTNGGTTACAANTCTTGCTTTTATAGATCTATTCCACTNGGNAAAATAGATANCTNNGAAGAAGTANAACTAGAATTTAAAGAAAAAGAAAAAAAGTTTGATCCTGAAAAAGTNTATAAAGGNCAGCCAAACCCAACTAAATTATAAGATAATTNTAAATAAATGANTAAAGAAAAACAAAAAAATGTTTTTGGAGAAACNTTAGAANCTTGNTCTAATNAACCNTTAACTGGTTGGTTAAGAGANGGTTGTTGTAACACNGATAAAAACGATCGAGGNGTTCATACAGTTTGNGCAAAAGTNACTANTGAATTTTTNATATGGTCNAAAAAAGTTGGAAATGATTTAATAACCCCTCATCCAGAGTTTGGGTTTCCAGGGTTGAAAGAAGGTGATAATTGGTGTTTGTGTGCTAATTGGTATGCTAGAGCTTTAGAGGAGAATGTAGCGTGTTCAATTTACTTAAAAAAAACAAATATAAAAACTTTAGAACTAATCCCTATTGAAAAACTTAAAAAATTTGCCTTGGATCTTTCTTAATATACTTTAGTTCCCCGAGTTTTAATAATAAGTTCTAGATCTTTATATTCTTCGCAGTTACAATTTTTTAAAACATCCAGTCTTTCATTCGCTTTATCTATTCGATTTGTTTGGACATACAGCTCACCAAGATATTCATTAATGCCATTATGATCAGGCTTTATGCTAAGCCCTGTAAGGTAAAATTTTTCAGCTTGTTCAAAGTTTCCAATTTTTCTAGATGTATAACCCATATAATTTAAAATGTCTGGATTCTGTTTTTCTGAAGAGTAAGCTTTTTCCAATTTTTTAAAAGCTTGAGAATAAAGTTTTTTAGCTTTATCGTTTTTTTCCTTTTTTTCAAATTTACCTGCTCTTTTTACTAATTTTTTTGCATCTTCATAGTAATTTGATTTACTATCATCCGAGCTATCACTGCCTGCAGAATATGCGTATTGAGAAATTAAACTTATAAGAATTATATAAAATATTTTTTTCATAATTATGTTAAAGATGATCTTCCACCATCTACACCTAAAATTTGTCCAGTAATCCATGAACTATTATCGCTTAATAAAAAATTTGCAACTGACGCAGAGTCGCTCCCCTCTCCTACTCTTTTTAATGGGTGCATTTTTGCAATACTGTCTGCCATTTTTTCATTTTTTAGAATAAAATTTGCTATTTTAGATTTCGATATACTTGGAGCTATACAATTCACCCTTATGTTTGGTGCAAACTCAGCAGCTAAAGATACAGTCAATCCCTCTATTGCTCCTTTAGCAGATGACACGATACTATGATTAGTAAATCCTCTTCTAACTGCCACAGTGGAGAATAAAACTATTGAACCTTTGTTTTGTTTTAAGTTATCTGAAGCACGTCTAATAATTTCTGTTGCTGATATCAAATTTAGATTAAATGATTGCATGTAATCACTTTTTTTTGTCATTTTGATTGGTTTTAAATCTATTGAGCCAACACAGTAAGCTAAACCATTAATTGGAGTTTCTCCTATGTCACTAAAAATCTTATCAGAAAAATTCTCCTCTAAAACATCACATGTAGTAAAAGTAGAGTTTAGCTCTGATGCAAGATCAGATAAACTCGATTTATCTCTACCTACTAAATGTACTTCACCTCCGTCAGCTATTACTTTTTTTGCTAAAGAGGATCCAATTGATCCAGTAGCCCCTAAAATTAATTTTTTCATAATGCTTATTTAACACTATTATTTAAAATGGATAGGCAAATAATGACGCGTTTATTTCCTCCAAAAGATATATAATTTGGGTTATATGAAGCTTTTTATTATTCTAGGCAACCAGCTGTTTAGTCCAAGCTATTTAAAAGACTTTAAAGATCATATTTTTTATATGTCTGAAGATTACGATCTTTGTACATATGAAAAACATCACAAACTTAAAATATTACTTTTTTTGTCATCTATGAGGTCATTTAGAGATGAGCTAAAATCAAAAAATCTTAAGATAATCTATGAAGATATAAATTCAAAGTTCAAAACTTCTTATGTAAAAAAATTAGAAAAGGTAATTAAGGATAAAAAGATTAAAGAAGTAAGTTTTTTTGAAATTGAAGATAAACCATTTGAGAAAAAAATTATTTCGCTACTTAAAAAAATAAATATAAAAGTAAATCAAATTAAAACTCCAATGTTTTTGACAACAAGGGAAGAATTTAAGGAATATCTTTCTAAATACAAAAAACCTTTTATGGCTAATTTTTATAAATCCATAAGAACAAAATTAAATATTTTAATGAACAGTTATGGAAAACCAAAAGGTAATAAATGGAGTTTTGATGAAGATAATCGTAAAAAACTTCCTAAAGATATTAAAATACCCGAAATACCCAAGCTTAAATCAACAAGTCATACTAATCAGTTGAAAAAATTTATCGAGTTAAATTTTAAAGATCATCCTGGAAATACAGAAAACTTTTGGTTTCCTACAACTAGATTAGAAGCTCAAAAACAACTTGATCGTTTTCTTAAAGAAAGAATAAAATTATTTGGTGATTATGAAGATGCTGTTAGTTATAAATCAAATACAATGTTCCATAGTGCTTTAAGTCCATTAATAAATTTAGGACTTATAACACCAGAAGAAATTTTAATTAGATTAAAGAAGATAGAAAGTAAAGTTCCAATAAATTCTTTTGAAGGTTATGTAAGACAAATTATTGGTTGGAGAGAATTCATGAGAGGTATTTATCAAAACTTTGACTCCATAATGGATAAATCAAATTTTTTTAACCACAAACGATCAATGAAGAAATCTTGGTATATTGGTAATACTGGTTTAGATCCACTTGATTTCTCGATTAAAAATGCTGAACGCTTTGGATGGTCTCATCACATAGAAAGATTAATGATTCTATCTAATATTATGAATCTTTGTGAAATTCATCCAAAACAAGTTTATAAATGGTTCATGGAAATGTTTGTAGACTCGTCTGATTGGGTAATGTCTCCAAATGTTTACGGCATGGGTTTGTTTAGTGATGGAGGAATTTTTGCGACTAAGCCTTATATTTGTGGCTCTAGCTATTTTTTAAAAATGATGCATTTTAAAAAAGGACCTTGGTGTGATGTTATGGACGGACTTTATTGGAAATTCATAGACAAAAATAAAAGATTCTTTTTAAAAAATCCTAGGCTAGCAATGATGGTAAGGATTTCAGAAAAAATGAGCAAAGAGAGAAAAATAAGAATTTTTAAAGCTGCAAATAATTTTATAAAAGAAAATACAAATGGTTAAAATTTTTTTTAATAATTCCTGTAATATTTGTAGAGCTGAAATTAGCCATTATAAAAAATACAGTGACAAAAAAGTTGAATGGATAGATGTTACTAATAACGAGGAGGCTCAAAAAGTTACATCAAAATCATATAAGGAACTTTTAATAAGAATGCATGTTATACAAGATGGTAAAGTGATTGATGGAGCAGAGTCTTTTTTAATAATTTGGAAAAATGTACCTAAATACAATTTTTTATATAAAATTTTTAAGATCAAACCTTTATTTTTTTTGTTGAATATTTTTTACGAAATTGCCGCTTATATACTTTTTATAAAGAATAAACATCTGTTAAATAATGAAAAAAACTAATTTACCTAAAAAGAATTGTCCAGTTTGCAACAAGCCTTTCTCTTGGAGAAAAAAAATGGAGGTTAAACTGGGAAAAAGTAAAATACTGTTCTAAGAAATGCTCTAGAGCTAATTTAATTTAAAAGTTGATAATATTATAGGTATATTCGACTTAAAATTAAAATACCCTTTATTTGAGAATTTCCAGCAAAATTCGTCTTCTTTTCTCGTAATATAATTTATATCTAGATGATCTTTTTTTATTAACATTTTTAAAAATGAAAAATTTTCACCAATAGAAGGATATATAACATCAAACGATTTAGAGGTTTTAGAAAAGTTTGTAAAACTCTTTCCATCTAAAAATTCAGCCTTGTTTTTAATTTCATTTAATCGTGATTTAATGACATTTTTTTTATAATCCATTACGTTTGTAGATAATTGAACTGATCTATTTTCGTTGCCCAACAAAACAAAGTAAATTTTTTTATATTTTTCATGATCAAGCAAATCATCATACATTTCATTTTCAAAAATAATTAAATGATCATTTGAGACTTCGTTATTTCTAATTGGAGCATTAGAAATTTTGTATTCTCTTTTATCTATAATTGGTAACGCAGTCTCATTTAACTTTACATTTTTATACTTATTGTTTGTAAATTTACTTATATTCCATGATTGAGCTAAATAATTTTTACCTTTTGTTTGTATTCCTGCAACCCACCGCCAACTTAAAGTATTTGAAGCAGCATCTCCATCATATAAGTGTTTCATAAAAAATTCTGCTCCCTTTTGCCAAGGCAATCCTAGTGTAAATATCCAAATACTTGCAAACAGCATTCTTGTATGGTTATGAAGGTAGTTAAAATTTTTTAATTCTTTTACCCAATCATTAAAACATTGAATTTCAGTTTCACCATTTATTGCTTTTAAATAATTTTCATCTTCTTTAATTGTCTTAAGATCTTCTATAAAATCAGCCCAGACTTTTGGTCTTAGTTCAAGCCAGCCTTTCCAATAAACCCTCCAAAATATTTCTTGAATAAATTTATCTACTTTTTGAAAAGGATATTTTTTTAAAACAAGTTTAGTAGTTTCATATTCTGTAATTAATCTGTGGGTTATATAAGGTGATAAGCAAGAAACATTGCGTCTATCAGCAACACCAAAGTCAAAATTTCTTTTAGCGTTATAATATGAAATATCACTTTCTAAATATTGATTAAGTTTGTTTAAAGCTTCTGATCTAGAGGTTATGAACTGCATTAATCCTCGTCATCTCTCCAATTGTCGATGTATAACTTCCAACAGGCAAAAGCTACACATGGTATACCGACACAAAAACCAAGAAGAACACCGTTTTCTTTTCCCAAAAAAATTGATCCATAATGTGCGCTAAGGATTGGAGGAATTGTTAATATAAATCCTACAATTATATATCTGTATATAAAAGGAGGGCGTTTCAAATTGTATTACCTTGGTCTACCGGTATTGAAACTGCTGAAGTAAACCAACAATTTTTACATTTTTCTTCACTTCCTTTTTGAACTTGCCACTCATAAAAGAATAATTGTTTCTTATCTGATAAAATTTCAATTCTGTAAATAAATTTGTTTGGACTATCTGCAATTAACTTTATCTTGTGGGAAGAGTGGTTTAATAAAAATTTATATTGTTGGCCATAAATCATAATTCTGAATCGTTCATAAGGACCAGTAATCTTTTTATTATCTGGATGGGCAAATAGCCAAGTTTGTTTGATTCCATTATCATCTTTATTATTATTTTTTAATGCTTCGAGTTGAATTTTGACAACGTCATATGGTTCTAATTTTTTATTTGGTTTAGTTAATTCAGCATAAACTGAGGTATTTAATAAAATTAAAATAAGTAAAATTAAAAATTTTTTTAGTTCCATATTTTATTTAAAACTTCCTCTCTTTGACATGCTTTTTTATATACTAAATATCTCAAAAAATTTTTCTCATAATAATCTTGATGGTAATCTTCAGCTGGATAAAATTTATCAAATTTCCACACAAGCGTAACTATTTTATTTTCAAATTTATTTTCAATATTTTGTATTGAATTCATTATAATCTTTTTTTGTATCTTATTTTCAAAAAAAACGACTGATCTATAACTTTTACCTTTATCGCAAAATTGACCAAACCGATCGAAAGGGTCTATATTTTTCCAAAAAACACCTAACAAATTCTCGTAGGATGTTTTGTCAGGATCATATGTGATTTCAACAGCCTCAACATGACCTGTATCTTTGTATATAACATCTTCATATTTTGGATCTTTTAAATGACCTCCAGAATATCCTGATATAGACTTGATAACCCCTTCTACTTCGTCAAAAGACTCTTCCATACACCAAAAGCACCCTCCAGCAAAATAAGCTTTCTTATATTTGGTGTTGTCTGTAGATATTTTTAATTCACCAGCTACTAGCCTGCCCTGAAAATAAAATAAACTTAAACAAAAAAGAAAATATAAAATAATTTTTTTCATAAAATAATTCTAGAATAGATTAAAGATATTAAAAGGTGTATCTTGTCCTATATGGATGAATTACCTGATAATATATGTGAGGAATGCAAGAAAGAGGATGAAAGTGTTAGATCAAATCTAATTACAACTGGGTTCAAGCTATGTGATAGTTGTAAATTATCTAAGACTATTTTTCCAGTTTAGATTCCTTTAAAAAGAACTATTACTAAAAATAAAAAGAATGCTTGAAATAACCAAGCAACGATTACAACGCCCAAAGCTTTCCATAAACTTTCATAATCTAAAGCAGATTTAACAGCTACCACCATGCAAGCAAGCATCCAAAATGCTGAACCTATGAAAGTTACAGTCATTAAATCTGGAGTAACTCCAAAAACTCTAATTAACCCTGGAGCACTAGAAAATCCAATTGTCCTTAACAGTTCTCCATGATCACTTTTTGTTTTAGGTCCTCCAAATAATTTTACTCCTACAAAATAAATCACGTAAGCCCACACGTACCAACTTAGTAATGATAAAGCAGGAGCTAGTAAAAAATTAGAAGCACCTAATTGTAAAGCCCCTACCCCTGCCGCTAAGCTTGAAAGGACTACAACTATTCCAGCTTGTATTGTGGCTGATTTATCTTTTTCAACCTCTTCATAAAGATCAATATCAATTTTTATTGCTCTAAATACTCTATTAAGAAAAATAGTAATCATTTTTTTATCCTTTAAAATGTATATAACTTAATTATTAGAAAAATATATGAAAATAACAAAAAAATTTGAACCAATTGCTGCAGGAATATCAGCGGCTATAGTAATAAGTATACTCGCTTACTTAACTTTAGAGACATCTTTAGGTATATGGTTAATGTTTTCATTTGGAGCAACTGTTTTTTTAGTATTTGTACTTTATGATCTAGAGACAGCTCAACCAAAAAATATTTTTTTTGGTCATTTAATAACTGCTGTTGTTGGAGTATTATGTGTAAATTTTATCCCTCTTCCAAATTACATAGTAATACCATTTGGTGTTGGACTGGGTGTAGCTCTAATGATTATATTAAATGTTACTCATCCTCCTGCTGGTGGTAATCCAATCATTATTATCATG
>NHKK02000003.1 GCA_002169475.2 Candidatus Pelagibacter sp. TMED239 | reverse complement strand
TAGCTCTTCTTTTTTTTGAGCCCATTTTTCTTCGGCCTCTATGTTTTTTTGGATATCCCATAATNNCCTTTATNTNAATATNTTATTGACTTATNTGANGGATATAGCATTGTCNNANANACATATCAAATTTAATTATGGTAAAATCTTTTAAAACTTTTTTAAAACATACAGCTAAAGATTTCTATAATCAGTCGGTAAATCCTCCAGTTGTCAGAGCTTCTACAATTATTTTTAAATCAATGAAGGAAATAAGAAAGATCCAAAATAAGGGAAAAAAAAATCCAACCAGTGGTTTTTTTGATTATGGTAGGCAAGGAACTTCTACAACATATGCCTTACAAAAAATGTTGTCAAAAATGGAAGAAAGTTATCACGTTTTTCTGACACCAACTGGTTTTGGATCTGTATTTTTATCAATTTTTAGTCTTGTTCGTCCAGGAGATGAAATTTTAGTTTCTGACCCGGTATATAGTCCAACAAGAAACTTATCTCAAGATTTTTTGAAAGAATTTAATATAAAAACTATTTTTTATAATCCACATGATTTAAGTACTTTAAGTAAAAATATCACAAAAAAAACAAAACTTATATTTGTAGAAAATCCAGGAAGCAATACATTTGAGTTTCAAGATCTATCGAAAATTATCAAAATAGCAAAAAAAAATAATTTATATTCAGTAATAGATAATACTTGGGCAACTCCATACTTTTTAAAACCAATTAAATTAGGATTTGATATGTCAATAGTTGCAGCTACGAAATATTATTCAGGACATTCTGATGTCATGGGTGGTAGTTTGGCAGTTAATAAAAGAGTTTTTAAATATGTAGAAAAAACTAATAAAATAACAGGATTACGTTTAGCCCCCGATGATGCATATCTTATAACTAGAGGATTAAGGACTTTAGATGTGAGATTGGATAAACATCAAGAAAATGCAAAAAAAGTTGCAGGATTTTTGTCCAAGAATAAAAAAATTAAACTTCTTTATCCTTATAAAAAAAGTTCTTTTAATTTTAGAATGTGGAAAAAATATTATTCTGGCGCTTCAGGATTGATGGGATTAATAATTAGAACTAAAAATAAAAAGAGTGTTTTAAAATTTGTTAATTCTTTAAAATTATTTGGTTATGGATACAGCTGGGGTGGTTTTGAAAGTTTGGCATTACATCAAGAAGTTAGAGAACAAGGCAATAGAAAATATTTGAAATTATCTAAAGATGAACATTTAGTAAGATTACATATTGGACTTGAAGACTCAAAAGATTTAATTGAGGATTTAAAAAGATCTCTAAGATATATTAAATGAGTTCAGAAAAATTTATAAAAAATAATACTGCTTTAATAACATTAATTGCAGCCTCTTTGGTTGTTTTTATATCCTTAAGTGTTAGGCAAGTTTTTGGAATGTTTTTTATGGATTTCAACTTAGACCTTGGAATCTCTAACACAGAATTTGGTTTGGCTATTGGTATCCAAATGTTAGGATGGGGTTTGTCAGGTCCTATATTTGGAGCCATTGCAGATAAATATGGAGGACATAAGGCTATAAGTCTTGCATTTATTTTTTATATATTAGGTGTTTTTTTTTTTATACAATGGCCCAAATACAGGNATATATTTTCAAATCTGTTTAGGAGTTCTAGTTGGAATTGGTTGTGGCGGGACTGCAATAAGCATACCTATGTCAATTGTAGGAAAACATTTTCCATTATCAAATAGAACTATAGCAATGAGTATAGTTACTGCTGTTGGTTCATTTGGTTATTTTCTATCACCATTATACACAAACTATTCATTAGAAAATAATGGTTGGATAGACACACTGTTTATATTTATGATATTTTTATCCATAGGTTTAATTGTAGCTTTTTTTGTCAGATCACCAAATTTGAACCAAACAACCGAAAAAAATGATGATCAAGGTGCATTTGAAGCTCTTAAAGAGGCTTTTCAGAATAAGAGTTATATTCTTTTAACTTCAGGTTTTTTTGTATGTGGATTTCATATTACATTAGTAGGAACACATGTTCCAAAGTATGTAATTGATAGAGGTTTGGAAGATTGGACTGCAGCGATGATATTGTCTTTAATAGGGTTTTTTAATATTATTGGCTCCCTATTGAGTGGTTATCTATCTTCAAAAAAGAGTAAAAAAATTATTTTAAGTGGTATTTATTTTTTAAGAGGAATTTCAATATGTTTATTTATTTTTACACCACCAAGTACCATTAATTCAATTATTTTTGGCGCAAGTTTTGGTATTCTTTGGCTTTCTACTGTTCCAGCAACAAGTGGAATAGTGGCACATATTTTTGGAACAAAATACCTAGGTCTTTTGTATGGTCTGGTCTTTTTAAGTCACCAAATAGGATCTTTTTTTGGCGCTTACTTAGGTGGCTTATTTTATGATTTATATGGTTCATATGATTATGCGTGGTATTTAGCAATTGCATTATCTATTTTTGCAGCTTTAATACACTTACCAATAAAAGAGCAAGCAGTTGAAAGAATACAAAAAGCACAAGCTTAAATTTAATATATATTTAGAAAAACTTTATCATTCTGATAAGGCCTTGATTATTTATAAGGTAAAGGATGGATACAATCTATATACAGATTTTTCAAAAAAAATTATATTAACAAAAGAAAATATAGATTCTTTTTTGAATTCATTCAGTAATAAAAGATTTAAAAAAGAGACTGATCTTTTGATAGGTTTTTTTGGATATGAAATTCTTTGTAATNTATTAAATATTNAAATTANNAANCAACAAAAAATTAAATTTCTATAANGGTATTTTTTANAAACCNGAAACANTAATTAANATAAGAAAANATATAAAAATAATATCATCANTNAAAAAACATAAATTNAANAGTTNNTTTAATAAAACTNANATTTTNAGTCCATTTAAAACAAATATTAATTATAAAAANTATAAAANAATATTTGATNTATTTTCAAAAAAAATAAGACAAGGTGAAACTTATCAAATTAAAATTTGTACAAAATATAAAAATAAATCTAAAATTAACCCAATTAATTTTTTTTGGAAATTAATGAAAATAAACTCATCGCCTGAATCTTTTATGATTAGAGATAAAAATTTTTCCATAGTAAGCTGTTCACCTGAAACTCTTATTGATAAAAAAGGAAACAAGATAATCACGAAACCTATAGCTGGAACACTAAAAAAAAATAATAAAATCAACAAACTTAAAGCACTAAAATTTTTTAAGAATAATGAGAAAGAAACAAAAGAACATAATATGATAGTTGATATGGAAAGAAGTGATTTATCAAGAATCTGTAAACCGGGATCAGTGAAAATATTAAAAAAAAAATATGTAGAGGAATATAAGCATCTTTTTCATTATGTCACATCAATCCAGGGAATTTTAAAAAAAAACATTACTATAAAAAACATAATTAAATCAATGATGCCAGGAGGTTCTGTTATCGGATGTCCAAAAATTAGAACTCTTGAACTTTTAAATAAACAAGAAACAGAAGACAGAAATATATTCACAGGGAGTTTTGGCTACATCAAATTTAATCAAAATATGAAATTTAATATAATTATAAGATCAATTTTAAATTATAAAAATAAGTCAGAAATTTCAGCTGCATCAGGAGTTGTTTTAGATAGTTCTTCTAAAAAAGAATTTAATGAAAATTTTATAAAAGCAAAATCTTTATTGGAGCTTTATAAATGATTTATATAATAGATCATCAGGATTCTTTTACCTGGAATATTGTCCATCAATTTTCAAAATTTGATAAAGTATATTGTTCTAATTATTTTGATATTAATAAAAAAAAATTAGATCAATCAACAACTATTGTTTTGTCACCAGGACCAGGATCTCCAAAAGATTATCCATTAACATCTAAGATTTATAAAAAATACAAAGGAAAAAAGAAAATAATTGGTATTTGTCTTGGATATCAACAAATTTTATTTAATGAAAAAGGTAAAATAATACAGCAAAAAAATATTTTTCATGGCTATCAATCGAAGGTAAAAGTAACAAATGACAGTAAATTATTTAAAAAAAAAAAAATATTTAAAGTAGGAAGATATCATTCTTTAAAATTATATGAACCATACAAGTCTGATAATATAAAAATAACAATGAGATGTGCAAAATCAAATATACCAATGGCTATTGAAGATCTAAAAAATAGAGTATATGGTTTTCAATTTCATCCAGAATCTTTTTTAACTGAAAATGGCCAAACTATTATTAAAAAAATCTTATCGACATAAAGATTTAAAAGAAATTAAATTTCAAAATCTTTGGAACTCTTATGGGGTTTTTACAACAATGAGAGTTATTGGAAAACCTGCTAAAATTTTATTTTTTAAAGATCATATGAATAATCTATTTAGTTCATTAAAAAATTATAAAATTTATTACAAAGATATTAAAAAAGATATTTTAAAATTAATTAGAATAAACATAAATGATAAAATTAAATATGATCATTTATTTCGAGTTGCAGTAAATAAAAAAATTATTTCAGTTTCATTAAGAAAAAGACTTAAACCTAAATTAGATTTTAAGTTAAAATTAATTAACTATAAACGAATAGACCCTGAATATAAAAACTTAAAGTATAAAAAAATTTTAAGTTATTTAAAAAGGATGGATACGAAAAAATCAGATATAGCTCTTTATAAAGATAATAATATATTAGAGACCGGAACTTCAAATCTTTTATTTCTTAAAAAAAATAAAATATATTCCCCTTTAAATAACTTTTATAAGGGTACTACTTTTAAATTTTTTACAAAAAAATTAAAAAAAATAATAAGAAAAAACATATCAATTAAATCCCTGAATCATTATGATGAAATCATCGTTATTGGATCTGGCAAAGGTGTAGTTTCGGTAAATTCTATTGAAAAATCATTCTGGAAAAGAAAAAGTTTAAAAAATTATAGAATTTTATCTAGAATTTATCAAAAAGCTGTTACGAACTGTCCTCCATATAACAGTTGATCTATTTTGATATCTATACTAAAAACTTTCTTCTAAGGGGGACAAAATCATAATGTTATCAATAAATCCTTTTGCAATTTTAGCAGAAACTGTATCTCCTATATACATGCAGTCTTTTGTTATTTTAATGATAGTACTGATTGTTGTTGGTACACTTGTAGATATTATCCACAAAAAAAATGTAAAATACTTCTTTGAAAATGCAAAAAAAGCAAAATTATCTGCTACAAAAAAATTAAGCACTGGGGAAAAGATATCGGTAATTTCTAAAACAATAGTAAGTGATATAGCTACAACTTCAGAACTTGGAGCTGGCAAAAGAAGAGCAGCGCATCTACTTGGAATGTACGGAACAATTTTATTTTGGATTGGATCAGCAATAATGATTTTTTGTTATTCAAATCCATCTTCAGATACTCCATCTTTCTGGCCAATCATTTGGCATGTTGGTGCAATTATGACAGTTGTGGGTGGAAGTTGGTTTTGGTTTTTTTTAAGAGTAGATGTTTATTCAGAAGCTCAACCTTGGTACAGAATTATAAAAGCAGATTTATTTGTTCTTGCTCTTGTTGCTTCCTCTTTAACTGGATTAGTTTGGTCTTTTCTACAATCTTTAAATTTAAATGATAGATGGGACGACAAAGTATTTTTAGTATTATTTATTTTATCAAACCTTGTTTTATTCGGTGGGGTATATTGGTCTAAATTTGCTCATATGTTTTATAAACCTGGTGCTGCATTGCAAAAAAATTTGGCNGAAGCNGATGGNTCTAGAGACAATTTGCCACCTGAAGCAGATGCCCCAAAACAATTTGGATTAGGTATAAGTAGAGAGAATCCAAAACATTATTAATATGATTTTGAAAGGAATAAAATAAATTATGTCAACTTTTGTATACATGACACGTTGTGATGGCTGTGGTCATTGCGTAGATATTTGTCCATCTGATATAATGCATATNGATGAAAATATTAGAAGAGCAAAAAATATAGAACCAAATTTNTGTTGGGAATGTTATTCATGTGTTAAAGCTTGNCCAAATCATGCTATTGATGTTAGGGGGTATGCAGACTTTGCTCCTATGGGTCACAGCGTAAGAGTAAGACGTGAAGAAGAAAAAGGAACTATTTCATGGAAAATTAAGTTTAGAAATGGAACTACTAAAGATTTTGTTTCTCCTATAACTACTAAACCCTGGGGTAAATTTATTCCAAAACTTGCAGACGGTGATAAACCTAACCAAGGCGAAATAAACTCACAAAGACTTTATTTAGAACCCGAAGGTTTAAACACTAAAAAAGAATTACCGTCTGTTCCTAAAGAAACATTTAAAAAAGGAGTTTACTATTAATGGCTAAACATAAAACACATTACGAAGATTGTGATATTTTAGTTGTTGGTGGTGGTATGGCAGGAACTGGTGCTACCTTTGAAGCTAGGCACTGGGGAAGAGATATGAAAATTATTTGTGTTGAAAAGGCAAATATTGATAGAAGTGGTGCAGTTGCTCAAGGTCTTTATGCAATTAATTGNTATATGGGAATGCAATGGAATGAAAATCAACCAGAAGATCATGTAAGGTATGCTCGTAATGATTTAATGGGAATGGTTAGAGAAGATTTAGGTTATGACATGGCACGTCATGTAGATTCAACTGTTCATATGTTTGATGAATGGGGACTTCCAATGATGAAAAATGAAGAAACTGGAAGATATCTTAGAGAAGGTAAATGGCAGATTATGATTCATGGTGAAAGCTACAAACCAATTGTTGCAGAAGCTGCAAAAAAATCAGCAGATAAAATTTATAACAGAATTATGATNACTCATCTTTTGATGGANGAGTCCCAAGAGAATAGAGTTGGTGGAGCTGTTGGGTTTAATATGAGAACAGGAGATTTTCATGTATTTCGAGCAAAAACNGTAATAGTTGCAGCAGGTGGTGCCTCTCATATTTTTAAACCAAGAGCAGTTGGAGAAGGTATGGGAAGAACTTGGTATGCACCTTGGAGTAACGGCTCTGCTTATGCTTTACCAATTGCTGCTGGAGCTAAAATGACTCAAATGGAAAATAGAATAGTCTTATGTAGATTTAAAGATGGATACGGACCTGTTGGAGCATATTTCTTGCATTTAAAAACATATACACAAAATGCAAATGGAGAGAATTATGAAAAAAAATGGTATGATCAAACAAAAGAGCTTGTTGGAGAATATATAGATCATCATCCAACACCAACATGTTTAAGAAATCATGCGTTTATTCAAGAAACAATGGCTGGAGGTGGACCAATTCAAATGGTTACTACTGAAGCTTTCCAAGATCCTCATTTAGAGACTGTTGGATGGGAAAACTTTTTAGGAATGACGGTTGGACAAGCGGTAGTTTGGGCCTCTCAAAATATTGATCCAAAATATACAAATCCAGAATTAACAACATCTGAGCCATATGTAATGGGTTCGCATGCTACATGTTCAGGTGCTTGGGTTAGTGGACCTGAAGATTTATCTCCTCCAGAATATTTCTGGGGATATAATAGAATGCTTACCATTGANGGATTATTTGGAGCTGGGGATACAGTAGGTGGAAGTGCACATAAATTTTCATCTGGTTCTTTTACTGAAGGTAGATTAGCCGCAAAAGCAGCTGTTAAATATATTGAAGAGAAAAAAGCAGAAGGTTTAAAAGTTTCAGATAAACAATGTGAAGATTTTAAAACAGAAATATACAAACCATTGGAAAATTACACTGTAGCTCAAAATGAAATTACTGGAGGAACAGTTTCTCCAAGCTATATATCACCAATTCAAGGCTTACAGCGTCTACAAAGAATTATGGATGAATATGTTGGNGGTATAGCNACAAATTATATGACTAATGCAAATATGTTAAAAAGAGGTTTGGAATTATTAGAATGGCTGCAAGAAGATCTAGAAAAAGTTGGTGCTGAAGACTATCATCAACTTATGAGAGCTTGGGAATTAAAACATAGAGCTTTAACTTCTCAGTGTGTAACTGAACATACTATGTTTAGAGAAGAAACTAGATGGCCTGGATATTACTACAGAGGTGATCATATGAAGCTAGATGACGATAATTGGCATTGTTTGACAGTTTCTAGAAGAGATCCTAAAACTGGAAAATTTAGTATGGAAAAAGTTCCTGTCTACCATATAGTGGATGAGAACGAGAAGAAAAAAGCTTCATAACCAAATACNAACTAAACAGCATGGATATTTTATCAAAAACAGATGAAGAAGTGTTTGAGTTAGCAAAACCTATTTGGGATAATTTAGTAAAATCATCTAATCTAAAAGACTATGGAGGATTTACTCGAGATTTTTCAACTCAAATGTTATTTGGTGCNAATGAAGTGGAGCTTGGNAAGCAGTGGTCTAATAATAAATTGATCANTAATTTAAAGGAAACNTTTGAACCGTTTGGTTGTCTAAGAAGAGGTGATCATATAACTGTTCTAATTAAACAAACTAATAAAGAACTTCCAGGAGAGTTTCTTGGCAGGCTGGTCCTTGGAATTGAGGATGGCTCAGTCAAGGTTTTCGGTGCAACGATCTATTAAAAAANTATTCATNAAAAGCAAATATTAGTTTGACAAATAATTTCTCGGTGTTAATGAGCTNATNAATGCAGTTTNCAAAAATAAAAATATTAGANAAATTATCAAATTTTCAAACANNAATAAATACCAAAACAGCNATATATTTCTGCTTAGCAGCTTATTGGGGCGTTATTCTCTTTGGAACAATTTTTAATATTTAATCAAATAGTTGACATTAATATTTTAGAAGATAGTTAGAGNATATGGAGTATTTTCTTCCAATTGCAGAAGTATATGTAAATCTACCTTTAATTTTTATTCTTAGTTTAGTTGTTGGAGTTCTTTCNGGGTTATTTGGAGTAGGAGGTGGATTTTTAATGACTCCATTTTTAATTTTTTTAGGTATCCCNCCTTCATATGCAGTAGCAAATGAAGCAAACAATATTTTAGGAACTTCAGTATCTGGTTCAACAACTCATTATTTAAAAGGAACTTTAGATTATAAAATGGGTTTAATGATTGTANTAGGGGGAGCNGTTGGAACAATTTTAGGNATTATTACTTTNTCTTATTTCAAAGATATAGGTAAGATTAATATNGTTATCTCTCTAGCTTATATGTATATTTTAGCAATTATTGGTTCAATAATGTTGGTTCAAGGAATTAGCGAAATTGANAGAGCTAGAAAAAAAATAGTAGTAAAGAAAAAACTTCATTCACATTATTGGATACATGGGCTTCCATTTAGGATGAGATTTAAAAAATCAAAATTATATGAAAGTATATTTACACCAATTATTATAGGTCTTTTAGTTGGGTATCTTGCAGCNATAATGGGTATAGGTGGAGCTTTTATTTTGGTACCGGCAATGATTTATATAATAGGAATGCCAACTAAATTAATTCCAGGAACATCTTTATTTGTTACAATTTTTGTAAGTGCTATNGTAACTGTTCTTCATGCTTTTCATTATGGATCGATTGACCTTATGCTGGTAATGGTNTTAATACTTGGCTCTATTTTAGGTGTTCANGTNGGACAAAAGGTNGGTGAAANATTTGATAGTTCACAATTTAAAACGATTTTAGCGATATTATTATTNCTTGTTGGAATTGCAATTGCATANGANGCTTTTTTTGCGGAAAAAACTATTAAAATTGCTTCAGATATAAATGGAACTAAGTCGTTAAGTACATTTGCAAAATTTATTAAAGAAATTTCAATTAATGTTCCTGTTCTTTATGGTATTTTCTCAATTGGTTTGGCACTNGTTCTTGGAGTGGGAGCTGCAATAGTTAGAAAAATTATTTCACAAGCAATAGANAAATATAAAGAAAATAATAAAGCTTAAGCACTTCTATAAAGCTTAGTCATAACAAATTCTTTATGACCTAAAGCTTCAGCACAAGTTAATCTACCATTNGCTACTCTTAAAGTAGACTTAATTAACTCATCACCAGCTTGATCTAAGTTNATTTGACGAGATAAAATTTTAGATACATCAACATCAATATGTTCACTCATAGTTTTTNCTGTAAGTGGATTAGCTGTTAATTTAATTACAGGTTCTATAGGATTGCCTATTATATTACCTTGGCCTGTTGGAAATAAATGGATATTAAAACCTCCTGCAGCTTGTAAAGTTACACATTCAGCGGCAGCCGACGAAGTATCCATAAAGTATAGTCCAGGACCCTTTGTAGGTTCTTCTGCTGGCTCTAAAACATCAATAAATTGCCTTGATCCAATTTTTTGGAAATTTCCAAATGCTTTTTCTTCAATAGTTGTTAATCCACCAGCAATATTTCCAGCAGTTGGTTGGCTTTCTGATAAGTCATCAGTTGCTTCTTTAAGTATAAAATCATTGTATGCATTCCATGTTTTTTTAAATTTTTCTTGTGCTTCTGGAGTNTTTCCTCTTTTTTCACAAACAGTTTCAGCTCCTGTAAGTTCTGATGTTTCACCAAAACATAAATGAACTCCAAGAGGTTCTAACTTNTCCATTAAATTCCCAACAGTTGGATTTGAAGCTAATCCTGATGTAGTATCTGACTCTCCACATTTTACTGAAATCCATAAATCACTTATAGGGCATTCTTGCTTCTGTTTTTCCGAAGCCCACATTGCAAACTCTTGGGCTTTTTTTGATACCTTAGCTATAGTGTCTATATCTCCAACACCTTCAATACTAAATCCTTCAACAGGTTTTCCTGTTGTGGCAATTGCGTCTACAATTCTTTTTGTCCATTTAGGTTCAATTCCTACAACAATGACTGCCGCGACATTTGGATTTTTACCTGTTCCTATCATAGTTCTAAAATGTAATTCTAAATCTGCACCAAANTGNANTCTTCCATATGAGTGTGGGAGAGCCATTGTACCTTTAATATTATTTGCTACAGCTTCGGCGCAAGCATTTGAAATATCATCCACAGGAAGAATTATTACATAATTCCTTATTCCAGCTCTTCCGTTCTCTCTTTTATAACCTAAAAAACTTTTTGGAATTTCCATAGTTTACCACTTCTTAGTTTTAACATTATGAACATGAACATGATCACCTTTTTTTATTGATTTGACTACTTTTCCAATATCATGACCATATTTAAGAATTGTGTCTCCTTCATTTAAATCTTTCATTGCGATCTTATGACCTAAAGGAATCTCATTTTTTGATTGAATTGTAATTGATTTATCGTTTTCCATTATCCAGCAATTACAATCCTGATTTGGTGTTATTTTTTCTATAACTACAACTCCAACGTTGTCTTTTTCATCATGAATAATAATATCTGTATTTGTCATAGAGACGAATTCTTTATTTGAATTTTGGCTTATCTTATATATTAATCCAATACTTTAACAAATAAAAAATAGAATTTAAAAAAGGTTTACTAATGACAAAAATGACAACAGAAGAAGCTTTTGTAAAAGTTTTACAAATGCATGGTATTGAACATGCTTTTGGTATTATCGGTTCAGCTTTTATGCCTATCTCGGATATTTTTCCAGATGCAGGAATTACTTTCTGGGATGTTGCTCATGAAACTAATGGTGGATTAATTGCAGATGGTTACACAAGATCAACTGGTAAAATGTCAATGGTTATAGCCCAAAATGGACCGGGTATAACAGGATTAGTTACACCTATTAAAACTGCTTATTGGAATCATACGCCATTACTTTTAGTAACTCCACAGGCAGCCAATAAAACAATGGGTCAAGGTGGCTTTCAAGAAGTAGAACAAATGAATTTATTTAAAGATATGGTTTGTTATCAAGAAGAAGTAAGAGATCCTTCTAGAATGGCTGAAGTTTTAAATAGAGTAATTGAAAAAGCAGTTAGAGGATCAGCTCCAGCTCAAATAAATGTACCTAGAGATTATTGGACTCAAGTTATTGATATTGATCTTCCACCAATTGTTAGACTAGAAAGACAAGCAGGTGGAGTTGATGCGATTAAAAAAGCATCAGAATTATTATCTAATGCAAAATTTCCAGTTATTTTGTCTGGTGCAGGAGTTGTAATTGGTGGTGCTATTGAAGAATGCAAAAAACTTGCTGAAAAATTAGATGCACCAGTTTGTTCAGGGTATCAACATAACGATAGTTTCCCTGGAAGTCATCCTTTGGCAGCAGGACCATTAGGATACAATGGATCAAAAGCAGGAATGGAATTAATTCAAAAAGCTGATGTTGTATTAGCATTAGGCACAAGACTTAATCCTTTTTCAACATTACCTGGTTATGGTATGGATTATTGGCCGAAAGATGCAAGTATAATTCAGGTAGATATGAATTCTGATAGAATTGGATTAACGAAAAAAGTTACTGTAGGCATTTGTGGTGATGCAAAGTTAGTTGCTCAGCAATTACTATCACAACTTTCTCCAAATGCTGGTGATATCGATAGACAAAAAAGAAAAGATATTATTCATCAAACAAAATCTGCTTGGTTACAAAAGTTATCGAGTTTGGATCATGAAGAGGATGATGAAGGAACTGTTTGGAATAAAGAAGCAAGAGAAAGAGATTCAGANANAATGTCACCNAGANNNGCNTGGAGAGCNATTCAANCNGGANTGCCNGANGATGTNATNATNTCNAGTGATATTGGNAATAANTGTGCAATTGGAAATGCATATCCAACTTTTGAAAAAGGAAGAAAATACTTAGCACCAGGATTATTTGGACCATGTGGTTATGGTTTTCCTTCAATACTTGGCGCCAAAATTGGATGTCCTGATACNCCAGTTATAGGATTTGCGGGTGACGGAGCATTCGGNATAAGTATGAATGAAATGAGCTCATGCGCTAGAAAGGAATGGCCAGCAATTACTATGGTAATTTTTAGAAATTATCAATGGGGAGCTGAAAAAAGAAATTCTATTCTATGGTTTGATGACAACTTTGTAGGAACTGAATTGGATCCAGAATTAAGTTATGCAAAAGTAGCTGATGCATGTGGATTAAAAGGCGTAACCGTTAAAACAATGGAAGAAACAACTAANGCTATTAAGGAATCTTGTGAAAATCAAAAAAAAGGAATTACAACATTTATTGAAGTAATTTTAAATCAAGAGCTTGGCGAGCCATTTAGAAGAGATGCTATGAAAAAGCCTGTAAGAGTAGCAGGTATTAATAAAGAAGATATGAAGAAACAATCTTCGTTAATTTCATAAGATCTTTTAAAAAAAAACTCAATTAATGATTACAATATTTTTAGGTTTAACACCGTTTATATTTATAACATTTTTAGGATTTTTATTTGGTCGTTTCAAAATACTCGATCTTGGTCATGCAAAAGTTTTAAATTTATTTCTATTTTATGTAGCTGTTCCTGCGCTTATTATAAATTTTGTAGCTCAAAGTGAAGTCGGACAAATTGATTTAAAACAAATTACTTCATATTTTTTGATGCAACTAATATGTGGAATATCTACATTTTTCATAACTTTTAAATTTTTTAATAGACCGATCCCAGAGTCAATTATCTGGTCATTGACTGTAGCTTTATCAAACCACGTTACTTTACTTTTGCCTATTACTGAAATTTATTTTGGAGATGAAGTTATAACACAAGTTGCAAGTATAATTTTGATGGATGGTGTAATTTTGTTATCTATAATTACTTTTTTCCTTGAATTAGTAACCAAAAGAAATGTTAAATTGTTAATTTTTATCAGGAATGTAATTTTTAACCCAATGATATTGTCAATCTTAATTGGAATTTTTTTGTTTATTTTTAATATAAAAATAGAAGATACAGTTATTGAGTATACATTAGAAAAACTTGCATCATGTGTTTCTCCGGTAGGTTTATTTGCAATTGGAATTATTCTTTCATTTTATACTAATGAAGTAATTAATAAATTGACATTATCTATTTCAGTTTTAAAACTTATCGTTTCNCCAATTATTTTGCTATTAATTAGTTTAATAATTTTTAACTCTGGTTTACCAAATCAAATTCCAGGAGCTTTTTTTGTTAGTGTTGCCCCATGTGGAGTAACAGCTATAGTACTTTGTTCAGCTTACAATGTAAGTCCTGAAAATATTATAAAAGCAATATTTATTTCTACTTTTGCTTCAATAGGCACTATTTTTTTTGCAATACATTATCTAACATTATAAAATAATTTTATGTCTAAAAGATATAGTGGAAAATCATTTAAGGATTCCAGCGTNATGAAGAAAGCTAAATTTTCATTGAAAGAAAAGAGAAAATTTAAAAAAGAAAAAAAGAAAAAATAGTTAAAGAATTACTAAATCCAAAGCCTGATTACCTAATCTTTCGTTACCATTTTCTGTAACAATAAATGTCTCACCTAAATTCATGGCTAATTGATTTTCCGAGTCCATTAAAATCATATGCATAAAGAATACATTTCCTGGTCTTATTATGTATGGATTTTTTGTGTAAATCATCGGCCAATCCATCCAATTTGGAGAAAAAGTTGACCCTAAGGAATAACCACACGCATTCATTCGAGCTTTATTAAAACCAAGATCATCAAATGTCTTGGAATGAATATCAAAGATTTCACCTANCGTTTTTCCAGGTTTTAGAGTATCTACACAATTTGTTAAAGCCTGCATGCAAGCTTCATGCATTTTTATTTGTCTTNCATTAGCTTTTCCTATTAAGATTGTTCTAAACATCGCAGAATGATAATGTCTAAAAGTTCCAGCCCATTCTATACTTAATTGATCAATTTTATTTAATGTTTGTTTTTCAGCTTGATATCTACAAAGTAAAGCATTTTTACCTGACCCAATTATAAATTCATTTGCTGGATAGTCTCCACCTCCTTCAAAAATAACTCTATTCATTTCAGCAAGAATTTTAGANTCATTTACACCAGCCTTTGCATATTTCCATACTTCATCAAGCGCTTTATCTGCTAGTTCAGCAGCTTTTTTAATATAAATTAGTTCTTCTTTAGATTTAATAACCCGCAGTTTAGAAATTAATTCTGATTGATCTTCAACTTCGCAATAATTTTCTAAAGATTTATTTAATTTTAAAGCATTACTTCCTGTCATGCCGTAAGCATCATATTCAATTCCAATTTTTTTTCCCTTTAAATTTAATTCATCTAAAATTATTTTAAGATCATCTGTAGGTTGAGAGCCATCTTTATCAACCCAAATTCTTATATCTTTAATATTAGATGTAATTTGAGCTTGTCTTAAATCAGGTGCTCTTGTTAATAAAATTATATTTCCTTCTTGATCTAGAATTAAANATTGAAAGAATACATAACCAAAAGTGTCATAACCTGTTAACCAATACATTGATTCTTGTCTAAACATTAATAAAGCATCAATATTTTGATCCTTCATATTTTCAAGAACTTTTAATTTTCTTTGTGCAAATTCTTCTTTTGAAAAATGTAAACCCATAAATTTTTATCTTAATTATTTAATTAAAGCTATATTAGGATTTATTTTTGTTTTAATTAATAAATTCTAATTTACTTAGAATTAAACTGAACCCATTTACTATTATTTTTACTTGAATTTAAAACTGTTTCTATAAATTTCATTCCTTCGACGCCATCATTTATATTAGGATAACAATTATTTGACTGNTCATATTTTTGATTATTTATTTTGGCAAATAACTCTTTGTAAACATCACTATAAATATTAGCAAATCCTTCCAAGTAACCCTCTGGATGTCCTNGAGGAATTCTGGTAACATTGTTAGCTTCTNTACTTGCACTNCCACTNCCTCGTGTAATTTTTTGAGTTGGGCTTCCAAAATTTGTATAGTCAAGATAATTAGGATCTTCTTGTTTCCATTCTAATCCACCTTTTTCACCATAAATTCTAATTTTCAGGTTATTTTCATTTCCAACTGCAACTTGACTAGACCATATTGCACCCTTGGCACCTCCTTTGAATCGNAGCATTATTTGTGCGTTATCATCGAGCATCCTTCCCTTTACAAAAGTGTGAATATCAGCTGATAATTCATCTACTTCTAGTCCAGTAATAAACCTTATGAGATTAAATGCATGAGTTCCAATATCNCCTATACAACCACCTCCNCCTGATCTTTTTGGATCTGTTCTCCATTCTGCTTGTTTTAAACCACTATCCTCTACTTTTGTTGTTAACCAGTCTTGAGGATATTCTGCTTGAATTACCCTGATAGATCCAAGATCACCTTTTTTAATTAATGATCTTGCATGACGAACCATCGGATAACCAGTATAATTNTGTGTGAGNGCAAAAATTAATTTTTTATTTTCTAGAATATTTTTAAGATCAATTGCTTCNTCACTAGACAANGCAAGGGGTTTGTCACAGATNATGTTTATACCTTTTTCAGCGAATACTTTTGCAATAGGTATATGGAGGTGATTTGGCGTAACTATCGCAACAACATCTATACCATCTGAACGAGATGCTTCTTTTTCTGCCATTTCTTGATANGTCTTATAAATACGATCCTCTGCTAAACCAAGATCTTTTCCGGTTTGTTTTGAGTTATCAAAATTAGAAGAAAAAGAACCTGATACTAATTCATAGTAACCATCAAGTCTCAATGCAATTCTATGAACNCCACCAATGAAAGCATCTTTACCACCNCCAACCATTCCAATGCGTATTTTTCTATTCATTAATTTATACCTAACATTTTTTTATTTGCTTTAATGTCAGAACCTCCTCCAGCAAAATCATCAAATGCTTTTTCAGTAGTGTTTATGATATGATTTTTAATAAATTCAGCACCTTCTTTCGCACCATCTTCTGGATGTTTAAGACAACACTCCCATTCAAGAACTGCCCAACCATCAAAACCATATGANGTAAGTTTTGAAAAAATTGATTTAAAATCTACCTGGCCGTCACCAAGTGATCTAAATCTACCAGCTCTATTTACCCAAGATTGAAAACCACCATACACACCTTGTTTGCCTGAAGGATTTAGTTCNGCATCTTTAACATGAAACATTTTTATTTTTTCATGATAAATATCTATATGTGAAAGGTAATCTAAATGTTGTAAAACATAGTGACTAGGATCAAATAGCATATTACATCTTTTATGATTGTTAACTTTATCTAAAAACATCTCAAAAGTTATACCGTCATGAAGATCTTCACCCGGATGTATCTCATAACATAAGTCAACNCCATTCTCATCAAAATGNTCAAGTATTGGTTTCCATCTNTTTGATAATTCATCAAATGCATTTTCAATTAAACCTTCTGGTCTTTGTGGCCAAGGATAAACATANGGCCANGCAAGAGCNCCTGAAAAAGTNACATGTCTNTCTAATACCNAAATTATTNGAAGCNTTAGCNGCCATCATTAATTGNTTNACAGCCCATTCTTGTCTTGCTTTTGGATTGCCTCTAACTTCAGGTGCTGCAAAACCATCAAATGCAGTGTCATAAGCAGGGTGCACAGCAACTAACTGACCTTGAAGATGAGTAGATAGTTCGGTAATTTCAATATTATACTTTTTGGTAATACCTTTAATTTCATCACAATAATCTTTACTCTGAGATGCTTTCTTTAGATCAATTAACCTATTATCCCAGCTAGGTATTTGAACACCTTTATATCCTAAAGAAGATGCCCACTTACAAATACTATCTAAGGAATTAAATGGCTCATCTTCACCTACAAATTGTGCTAAAAAAATAGCAGGTCCTTTAATTTTTTTCATTTTTCCCCCTCTTTTATAAATATTAAAAACTAAAATATTATATAAAAAAAATACTAGCAGGCACAAGCCATCTTAGATAGACTAATATGTAAAATAATAACAATGAGAGGGAAAAAAATGAAAAAACTAATGATTTTATTGTTCGTTGCTCTATTTTCTTTTTCTGCTAATTCAAACGCTAAGTCAATTACATTAGGTTGGGCCGCTTGGGATCCTGCTAATGCTTTGCAAGAGTTAACTAAAGAATTTACTGCAGAAACTGGAATAGATGTTAACTTTGAATTTGTGCCATGGCCAAATTTTGCTGACCGTATGTTAAATGAACTTAACAACAAAGGTAAAACATTTGACCTGTTAATTGGTGACTCACAATGGATTGGTGCAGGAGCTGTATACGGGCACTACGTAAAATTGAATGATTTCTTTGATAAAGAAGGTATTTCAATGAATGATTTCTCACCTGCTACAGTTTATGCATATTCAACTTGGCCTAAGGGTAGTCCAAACTATTATGCATTACCAGCTATGGGAGATGCATTGGCATGGGCTTACAGAAAAGACTGGTTTGACAGACCTGAGCTTAATTCTGAATTTAAGAAAAAGCACGGTTATGATTTAGGTGTTCCTGCGAATTGGAATCAATTACACGATATGTGTTCATTTTTCCAAGGTAGAGAAATTGATGGTCAAAAAAGATATGGAGCTGCGATTAATACTGAACGTGGATCAGAAGGTATTACAATGGGTGTTACAGCTGCAATGTATGCATGGGGCATGGAATATGAAAATCCTAATAAGCCATACGATATGGAAGGATATTTTAATTCTCCACAAGCAGTTGAAGCGGTTGAATTTTATAGAAAGTTATATGAAGACTGCGCGCCTCCAGGACACTCAGATGCTTACATGGTTGCTAACTTAGATGCTTACAAATCAGGACAAGTTGCTTTTCAAATGAACTGGTATGCTTTCTGGCCTGGTGTTTCTAAAGAAGATAGTGACGGAAGAGTTAGTGGCTTTTTTGCAAATCCACAACAAAATGTTGCTGCTGCAACATTGGGTGGACAAGGAATATCTGTTGTAAAATATTCAGATAAACAAGATCTTGCTCTTGAATATATTAAGTGGTTTGCTAGACCAGATGTTCAGCAAAAATGGTGGGATTTAGGAGGATATTCATGTCATAATGATGTTTTAAATTCACCATCATTTCCAACATCTACCGTTTATGCACAAGGTTTCTTAGACTCAATGGGAATTGTTAAAGATTTTTGGCAAGAACCAACATTTGTTGAGTTAATGTTACCTATGCAAGAAGCAATTCATGACTATGTTGTTAATGGAAAAGGTACTGCTAAAGGAGCTCTAGATAAAATTATCGAAGAGTGGGTTGAAGTATTCGAAGCAGACGGAAAACTTTAACAATAATACTTAAAGATATAAATAAAGGGGGAGGTATCATCTCCCCCTTTTTTATTAAAAAATTCATATGAGCGTTAAAAAAAAATTCAAAGGATTATCTGATAAAGCAGTAGCATGGCTTTTTATTGGACCATCAGTTTTTCTTTTATTGGCGATAAATATTTATCCTTTGATTTATGCCATCAGAATGTCTTTCACAAATTTTTACGCAAATAAAATTGGAAGAGAGCCACAGTTTGTTGGTTTAAAAAATTATATTAAAGTTCTTAATAAAGAAGCCAT
>NHKK02000023.1 GCA_002169475.2 Candidatus Pelagibacter sp. TMED239 | reverse complement strand
GTCTGAAGCAAATTTTACTCTTTCTCTCTTTGTTTTAATCTGAGTCATAATTATTGTTTTGGGAAATAATCTTTTAATTCTCCATCACGATAAACATCTGCTGTACAACAATGCAGCCCACCTCCAAATGCATAAGCATCTCTAAGTTCAACTGGGACAACTTCCATACCTAATTTATCTAATTGTTCTGCTTGATAAATTTCACTTTTCTCTACACATACTGTTTTTGGATCAAGAACTAGTACATTCATTGATAACCAGGTTGATGAGTAGCATAAAGGTGGTGGCTCATTATGAGCAGGTTGAGCGCTATCAATTATTTCCCAACCATTATCCTCAAATAATTTTCGTTGTTCTTTTGGAAGTCTCCTTTGTGGATTGTTAATAATTAGCCCTTCTTTAATTGGTGTAAATGTTGCATCAATATGAATAGGATAAGGATCGCCTGGAAAATTAACTGCATGAACTCTATGATTTTTATAATGTCTTTTTAACCAATCAATCCCTTTTAGATTTGTAGTAAAACCGTGTTGAACAACTAAATCTTTTCCAAATCTTAAAACATCTGCTGCATCAAATAAAGCTTCTTCCTCTGTTGTTACAAAATATTTTGTTTCAGTCCATTCTAATCTTTTTTGAACTCCAATTTTTTCTGACAAATAATCTTTTCGATAATCAGCATCTGTTAATCTTGGTTTTGGAGCTGACTCATGTCTCATATTTGGATCAGAGTTATAATATTCTTTTAAAAGTGGACGATAACAAAGATACTCAAACCATCTACAACGATAACTCATTGTAGCTTCTAAAATTTCATTACCAACAGTAAGTAAAACATCTCTAGGTGGCATACAACCAAACATTGTTTCAGCTTCCCAATCTGGTGTAGATGTTTTTTGATTAAAATCTATTGGAGTTGGACGATCAACCTTAATACCTCTTTTAATTAATATATTTGCAAAATCATTTAGTAATTGATTTGCTTTTTCGACAGTATCTTTAGTTCTTGGCCCAAACTTTCCCCTCATATCTGAGTCTTCTGGGACCTTTGCATCAAGAGCTGGTTCTGGAGCTGGAATACATGTACCATCAGCTTTACCAACTATAACATGTTTTAGTGGATCCCACTCATTCCAGCTATTAACAATAGTTTTATTATCATTCATAATTATTAATTTTTTAGTTTAAGGCTATATGTCTCTTATTCCAACGCATAATAAGACTATAATAAACTATAGATATAAAAAGAAAAAAACCACCTATTATGGTGTTAGTTGAAGGAACTTCATTAATTCCTAAGATAGGAAGCCACACCCAAAAAATACCTCCAATTACTTCTGTTAAAGACATTAAAGTTAATTCAGTAGCTGGAATTGCCTTTGAACCAATTGAGTAAAAAATTAAACCTAAACAAACTAGTGTTCCGTGCAATGAAGACATTGAACTGTTATAGCTTGATGAAAAAAAAACCAAATCATTTGCTATAATTACAATTACCGAGAATAAAATACAGAAAAATCCTGCAAAAGCTACAGTGGTAAATTTTGGGGTTTCTTTTCTCCACCTTAAAGTTACTGAAAAAACAGAAAATCCTAATGAAGATGTTATTCCAAATACAAATCCAATTAATGAATTTTTTTCATTAGTATCAATAGCCATAATAGCTAATCCAAATGATGCAATAACAATTGATATCCATACATTCAATGAAACCTTTTCTCTTAGAAACAAAAAAGCTAATAAAGCAGTAAAAAAAGGCATTGCCGCTAGACATAGTAAAGAGATTGCAGCAGTGGTATTTGTTATTGAATAAATAAAGGTGATCATAGCAATACCCAAACCAGAACCACCTATAATTCCTGATAATCCTATTTTAAAATAATTTTTATAAAAATTAATACCTTCTTCAAAATATAAATATAAATTTAATAAAATAAATATTGTTACACCTCTTCCAAATATATACTGCCAAGTAAATAAATGAGGATCTTCCATGTATCTTACAACTGGAGCTCCAAATGACCAAAGAATTCCAGCAAATAAAACAACTGGAATTGCAATTTTTGGATTTTTAAGCTCTATCATAGGTAAATATCTAATTGTAAAAGGATTTAACTACAACAAAAATGATATTCTTTAAATCAAAGTTTGATTAGAATGATTAGGAAAAAAACAATCTACAATCTCACCTTTTTTAAATTTCAGCTTTNCCNGNNGGNAACAANGNCCAAATNTTTGATTTTATAAANGATTTTATTCTAAANGACTCTTGNCCTTTTAAAATTTCAACTTCAATTTTTCCATTNTTAGTTGTGNTTAATTTACTTTTTGCAAACCTNGTAAAANTTTTCTTTTTAANAAAATTATTTTTTAAAATAGCNTNAATAGGTNTTTCATCACTNAGGTNTAATAAACTTGAAATATAAGGATATACAAAAAATCTAAAACANGCCGCNGAAGACATTGGNTTTCCTGGNANTCCNAANANNGCTTTTTGNTTACNTTTAAATTTAGCAAATAANACNGGCTTACCTGGTCTTATTGCTACACTTTTAAAATAATNAGATAATCTAAAAGTTTTTATTACATTNGGAATAAAATCANATTTNCCAGCTGAAACAGCCCCTGAAGTAACAATTATATCANTTTTAGAATTTAACATTTTTNTTATTTTCAATTTNAAANCNTTNTCATNATTNTCTCTTAAAATTCCACCNTTNTTAAANTTNAATAAAAANTTNTCNTTTAAATTTTTAATATAATGACTATTTGAATTTCTAACTTTCCAATTNGGGATTGNGTCACTNTTCGANATTTCNTTNCCAGTTGAGAAAAAAAGNATNTTAATTTTTTTNTTNACATTAANATTTTTTATACCTAATGTTTTTAANGCTAANATNTGNTTTGGTAAAATAATAGTATTTTTTTTAATAANTAATTCATTTTTTTTATAATCAGATCCTGCAAATCTTACATGATTANATTTACNTATTTTTNTATCTATTAANATAAATTTNCGANTTTTATTATTTGGATAAAAATTNATTTGCTCNATTGGAATAATAGTNTCAAAACCTTTGGGAATAATACCGCCTGTCATTATTTCAACTGCTTCAAATTTCTTTATTNTNNTTTTAAAAGGTTTTTTTCCNGCTGNNATAGATCCAATTATCTTAAAAGCCTTCGATTTATTTTNATTTATATTTTTNGTATCNNTTGAANTAATNGCATAACCATCAAAAGCTGCATTATCACNAGATGGATANTTAAATTTAGAGTAAATATTTGATGAAGCAACTCTATTCAAAGAATTAATACTTAAAATACTCTCNNTTTTAATTTTAATAATTCCTTTTTTTAAAATTCTTTTAGAAGTTTGATAACTAATCATTGTTAATTTTTTCTTTAGCTTTTTCTAAATCATCCTTTGTATTAATATTAAAAAAAGGATCTTCATTTATAAATTCCATATTTATTACTTTTACACCAACGCTGTTTGCCCATAATTCAACTTTTCTTTCTCCGTTATTTAAATCTTCTTCTAATTTTTCCATTAAATCAATAGACCAAATTCCAAATATATTATGTCTTGTATTATTAGATTTGATAAAAAAAAGATTACTTTCTTCTAAATTTATCTCACGTAAAAAATTTTGTAAAATCTCTTTTTTAAAAAATGGTGTATCCACAGGAAAAGTGGAGATCCATTTGTAATCTTTATTTTTTTCTTTTATCCATTTCATAGCACTTAAAACTCCACCTAATGGACCTTGATCTTTTTTTAAATCTCCAATTATTGAAATATTATCTGAATTTTTAAATTTGATTTTATTATTTGAAACAATTAAAATTTCTTTAAATTCATCACTTATCTCATTTAAAATATAATCAATAAGTACTTTGCCATCTAATTTTACTTGAGATTTATCTTCCCCAAATCTTTGTGACTTTCCGCCAGCTAGCACCGTTCCTAAAATATTGCTATGATCCATTTAACAAAATATAAAACATTAAAACTTGAATTAAAGTAATATAATGGACCTTAGAATTCTAGAAATAGCTTCTCATACTGAGAATAATAAAATTCTCAAAAATTTTACTCACAAATCAAAAAATAAAAATCCATTATGTGGTGATGTAATGGAAATAAGCTTAATTGTAGAAAATGATGTTGTAAAGGACATGGGATATCAGTGTAGCTCATGTGTTTATTGTCAAGCATCGGTGAGCTTATTATCAAGAAAAATCAAAGAAAAAAAAGTAGATGAAATAAAATCCTTTGTATCAAATGGAGAAAAACTATTTGATAACGTTAAAATAAGTTTGGAAAAACATTGGAAAGATTTTAAAGAAATATTAAATGAAAAAAACTTAGCAAGAAAGGAGTGTTTGCTTCTACCATTAAAAACAATATTAAAAGCACTAAAAATCTAAATGGTTAAAATTACAAAACCTTTATTACAAAAAGCACTTATTGCTGGTTTTTTTTCAGCATTAACAATTTGTGTATTAACTGTTCTCACTTATAAAAGTACACTTGGTTATTTTATTGCAGCTTCATTTGGTTCTTCAATGGTCTTATTATTTGGTTTTCCAGAAAGTCCCTTTGCACAACCAAAAAATGTTTTCTTTGGTCATTTACTAACTGCTCTTGTGGGAGTTATTTTTGTTAATTATATACCTTTGCCTATTTATATAAACATAGCTCTTGCTGTAGGTATAGGTGTTTTTTTTATGATCTTATTAAATGTAGTTCATCCACCTGCAGGCGGTAATCCTATAATGGTAATTATTGGGAGTGCCTCATATGAATATTTAATAAATCCAATAATATTTGGGTGTATAATAATTTTATTATTAGCAATTTTAGTTAATAAATTTTTACTTCAAAAAAATTATCCGTTAAAATAAACAGATGAACTCTAAATATAAAGTACTAAAATTTGAATCAAGTAAATTTGATAATGTAGAAGATTTGGTATCAATTGAAGAACCATTAGAAATTTCTTTAAAATTTAAAGAAAATGATAAATGGATTACAAAAAATTTATCTATAACAATGAGAACGCCTGGTAATGATAAAGATCTTGTAAGAGGCTTTTTGTTTAATGAGCAGATAGTAGAGAATATTAAAGATATTGATTCTATTGAAAGTTATGGGGAAAAAGTTGGTCAATACAATATACAAAATAAAATTTTAGCAACCCTAAATAATTCTAAGAATGTCAATATTTCTAAAATAAAAAGAGATTTTTTAACTAATTCATCTTGTGGTGTTTGTGGAAAATCATCTTTAGATGCTTTAGAAATTATTAAAAAAGAAAAGACTGATTCTTCTGAACCTAAAATAACAAAAGATATAATTATACTCTCCCCAAATATACTAAAAACAAATCAATCTGAATTTAGTAAAACTGGTGGGATACATGCTAGTGGCCTTTTCAGTAGTAATGGAGATTTAATAAATCTAAAAGAAGATGTGGGACGACATAACGCGTTAGATAAACTTATTGGTAGTGCCATGATTAATGATCAAATTGAAGCAAAAAATCAATTTATAACATGTTCTGGACGACTTAATTTTGAGCTGGTTCAAAAGGTTTTAATGACTAATATTGGCATAATGGTTGGAGTTGGTGCGCCAACTAGCCTNGCCATAGATTTAGCGAATAAATTTGACATGACCCTAATAGGTTTCGTAAAGAAGGACAGTTTTAATGTTTATACAAATAACAAAAAAGTTATTGTAGATTAATAAAAAAAAGGGTTTTTGTGTCAAAAAANATAAGTAATTTNTCNGGNANNATNGGNTTAAAAGANAANTTATTTAANCAAATNTCN
The DNA here is from genome assembly GCA_002169475.2 of Candidatus Pelagibacter sp. TMED239. Next base: position 16,376 of record NHKK02000023.1, on the reverse strand, counting down.
GAAAANANNNTNAGTNANNAACCTNAAGATATTAANGAAATNGCNAAAAAACATAANCTNGGNGTTTCAACTCTNCATGGNGCNGANTCNTTTTANGAATTTTTAAGACCNTCNCATAGAGAAAANAAAGCTTTTGTTTGTAANGGNAGTGCNTGNATGTGTGCNGGNACNCAAGANNNATTAAAANANAAANTAAANGAAAAACTNGGNGANGANAAAGTTGGAGAAATGTTNTGTCTTNGNTCATTGNTATGAAAATCATGCATTTCANTATGATGGNNAAAATTANGCTGGNAANGATATTNANNAAATNGATNAAATNNTNANNGGNNANNANATTAGAACAAGANAANTTTTNNTCNNAGAGTTNTGCNNCAACAAGTTTTTTAATGGATGATAANCTNTCNNNNANNGATCAANTTCAAAGATCATTTNANNAAATTTNTNAANACNGATAANNAAGAAATANTAAAATCATTANTAGANTCAAATTTAACNGGNNGAGGTGGAGCAGGNTTTCCAACNGGAATGAAATGGGATTTNTGTAGTAANGCAAAAGGAGANAAAAAATATGTTATNTGTAATGCTGATGAAGGTGACTCGGGCGCATACTCAGATAGATATTTGTTAGAAGATCAAGCTTTAAAAGTAATATTTGGAATGGTTGTTTGTGGATATGTTATTGGGAGTGATGAAGGGGTTTTGTATATTAGAGGAGAATATCCAAAATCAATTGAGTCACTTAATGCATCAATTAATTCTCTTAAAAAAGAAGGTTTACTAGGTGAAAATATTTTAGGAACAAATTTTTCTTTTGATTTAGGTATTTGTATTGGGCAAGGCGCATACATTTGTGGAGAGGAAACTGCCCTGATAGCTTCTATAGAAGGACGGAGAGCAGAGGTTGATGTAAGACCACCATTTCCTGTAACAGAAGGATTATATAAAAAACCTACAGTAGTTAATAATGTCGAAACTCTTGCAGCGGCGGCAGGTATACTTTTGAATGGTACAGAAAAATTTTCTGCAATTGGTAATAAAAAATCAGCTGGTACTAAATTAGTTTGTTTTGATAGTTTTTTTAATAATCCTGGTGTTTATGAAATAGAAATGGGAACACCCATGAAAAAAGTTTTATACGATATTGGTGGAGGCTTTAAAGAAGATATTAAGGCATTACAAATTGGTGGGCCTTTAGGAGGCGTTATCCCTATTGCTGAAACTGAGAAATTGAATTTAGACTTTCAAGAATTTACGACTGCAGGTTTTATGCTTGGACATGCTAGTATAGTTAGTATTCCAAAAGATTTCCCAATGGTTGAATATATTCATCATTTGTTTGAGTTTACTGCTGAAGAATCATGCGGAAAATGTTTTCCTGGAAGACTTGGATCTTATAGAGGAAAAGAGATGTTTGATCAGTTAAAAAGCAAAAAAGCTAAAATACCATTGAAAGTTTTAAATGATTTGCTAATAACTATGAAAAAGGGGTGTTTATGCGCACTTTGTGGAGCTATACCTACTCCAATAATGAATATTCTTAAGTACTTTGGGGAAGAAATGAAAAATGATATGGTTAAAGAAAACTAATGAGTTCTGAAAAAAGAAAAATAGCTTATATCGATGGTAAACCATATGAAATTGGTTCACACCATACTTCAATATTAAAATTTGTAAAAAGCTATGTGGGTGAAAAAAAAGTTCCTACTCTTTGTGATGATCCTAATTTAGCTCCGTATGGTGCATGTCGTGTTTGTTCAGTTGAAGTTGCTTTAGAAAAAGATGGACCTACAAGAGTTGTTGCTTCATGTCATACACCAGTTGCAGAAAATCAACATATTTTTACAACTAATGAAGGATTAACAGATCTTAGAAAAAATATTGTAGAATTAGTTTTAACAGACCACCCGATGGAATGTGACAGCTGTGAAGTAAATAACAACTGTGAACTTCAAACTGTTGCTAATGATTTAGGAGTTTCGGATCATCGTTATAACTCACCTAAACAACACAAAGGAATTCCAAGAGATACATCTCATGATTATATGAGAATGAATTTAGATAACTGTATCAATTGTGGAAGATGTGTTAGAGCATGCGATGAAATCCAAGGATCATTTGTTTTAACGATGAGTGGTAGAGGTTTTGAGTCTAGAATTACTACAGATAACGATATGATGTTTGGTGACTCTTCTTGTGTTTCTTGCGGTGCATGCGCACATACTTGTCCTACTGATGCAATTTCAGATGTATTTCAATCTAAATCTGCAGACGTAGATGAAAAAGTTAGAACAACTTGCTCTTATTGTGGTGTTGGATGTAATCTTGAAGCCTCAATTAAAGATAATAAAGTAGTAGCAATCGATACACCTAAAGAAACAGAAGTTAATGCAGGTCATACATGTATTAAAGGACGATATGCATTTAGTTTTTATGATCACCCAGATAGATTAAAAACACCATTAATAAAGAGAAATGGAAAATTTGAAGAAGCTTCATGGGACGAAGCATATGATTTTATTAAAAAAGAAATGAATAGAATTGTTAATGACAATGGTCCTGATGCTTTTGCAGGAATATCATCCGCAAGATGTACTAACGAAGAAAATTATGTATTTCAAAAAATGATAAGAGCAACTGTTGGTACTAATAGCGTCGACTGTTGTGCAAGAATTTGTCATTCACCAACTGCATGGGGAATGCAACAAACATTTGGAACTGGAGCCGCAACTAATTCTACAGAAGATATTTATCATGCAGATTTATTCTTAGTGATTGGAGCAAATCCAACAAATGCACATCCTGTAACGGGAGCAAAAATTAAACAGCAAGTAATGAAAGGTAAAAAATTAATTGTACTTGATCCAGTTACAACTGAACTTGCAAAACTTGCCGATTACCACATTAAACTTAGACCTGGAACAAACGTTGCTGTTCTTAATATGATGTTACATTTTATTATAAAATCAAAACTGTATAATAAAGACTTTGTTAGAGACAGAACTGAAGGTTTTGATAATTTCTTAAAAGAAATTGAGAGACAAGATGTTGATCATCTAGCAAAAATGGCAGGTGTTGACAAACAGCTAGTTAAAGAAGCTGCAATTGCTTATGCTACAGCAAGAAATTCAATGGAATTCCACGGTTTAGGAGTTACTGAACACGAACAAGGCTCTAAAACAGTTATGTTAATTGCTGATCTTGCAATGATCACTGGAAATATAGGAAGAAAAGGTGTTGGGGTAAATCCACTTAGAGGTCAAAACAATGTTCAAGGAGCTGCTGATATGGGTTGTCAGCCGCATCAAGGAGCTGGTTATTTTCCTGTGGCAGAAGAAAAACATCAAAAATTTTATACAGAAAAATATGGCGTTACTCATCCGACAAAACCTGGTTTAAAAATTCCACAAATGTTTGAAGCCGCAATTGACAAACAATTAAAAGGTTTGTGGATTATTGGTGAGGATATTGTGCAAACGGATCCCAATAGCGCACATGTTGTTGAGGCTATGAATTCATTAGAGCTTCTTGTGGTTCAAGAAATTTTTATGAGTGAAACTGCAAAACTAGCGACTGTTGTTTTGCCGGGTACAACTTTCTTAGAGAAAGATGGAACTTTTACAAATACAGAAAGAAGAATTCAAAGAGTTAATAGAGCNGTTCCNCCATTGCCTGGAACTAAACCAGATGGTTTAATTGTAACAGATATGATGCAAAAACTTGGTTTTGACCAACCAACATATGATGCCGATCAAGTTCTTAGTGANATTGCTGATATNGTTCCATTCTTTAAAGGAGTAACTAGAGAAAGGCTTGGAAAATTTGGNTTACAATGGCCAGTTCAAGAAGANGGAACTGATACTAAAATTTTACATACTGAAACTTTTAAACTAGGAAAAGGTAGACTTAAAAACTTTGATTGGAAAGAATCTTCAGAAATTGAAGCTAATCAGAAAGATTATCCNTTGATTTTAACAACAAGTAGAGTGTTACAGCACTATAACGCTGCTACAATGACTAGAAGAACNAAAAATATCAACATTGTTGATGAGGATGTTTTGTTAGTTCATCCTAAAGATGCAGCATATAGAGATTTAAATACTGGAGATATTGGTAGACTTTATTCAGGNAGAGGAGAAGTTGCATTAAAAGTAGAAGTAACNGATAAAGTTAANGAAGGAATAGTATTTACAACATTTCATTTCCCAGANCATATGGTTAATATGGTAACTGGCCATGGAAAAGATGAAGAAACAATGTGTGCTGAATATAAAGTTTCTTCAGTAGAAGTTCAAAAAATTTCTAACCAGTTTAAAACAGAAGTNAAGCCAAAAGATAATCAAGCANAAGTTAGTTAAATGAAATGACCATCGGTTGGCATTTTGATAANACATATTCAAAATTATCTAATACTTTTAAAGAANATATTAAACCAACACCAGTTCACNATCCTGAATTAGTTGTCTTAAATGAAAAATTAGCNAAAGATTTAAAATTAGATTTTTCAAAAATTAATAAAAAAGAATTNGCAAAACTATTTTCTGGTAATTCTTTGCCAGANGGAAGTAATTCGATTGCACAAGCCTANGCAGGTCATCAATTTGGTCATTTTACAATGCTAGGTGATGGAAGAGCAGTTCTTATAGGTGAACATTTNGTCAATAAAAACAATAAATTTGACATTCAATTTAAGGGTTCTGGAAGAACATCTTTTTCAAGAAATGGTGACGGTCGTGCTGTTTTAGGACCAATGTTAAGAGAATATATAATTAGTGAAGCAATTAATTTTTTAAAAATTCCAACAACAAGAAGCCTTGCTGTAGTTAAAACTGGAGAAAAAGTTGTAAGAGAAAATTTATTACCTGGAGCTATATTAACACGTGTTGCTTCAAGCCATATTCGTGTTGGAACTTTTCAATATATAGCGGCTAAACAAAATATTGATGATTTAAAAATCCTTATGAACTATACAATTGATCGACACTATCCAGAAATTAAAACATCAAAGAATAAAGCTTTAGATTTGCTTAACCTTGTTATGGAAAAGCAATGCCAGTTAGTTGTTAATTGGATGCGTGTTGGATTTATTCATGGAGTAATGAATACTGATAATATGGCAATTTCCGGTGAAACAATTGATTATGGTCCNTGTGCATTTATGGATCAATATGATCCCAAAACTGTCTTTAGCTCTATTGATAGCTATGGAAGGTATTCATTTGCAAATCAACCTCCTATAACAAAATGGAATTTAGCTAGATTTGCTGAATGCCTAATTCCTCTGATTGATAATGACCAAAATAAAGCTATTAAAATTGCAACAGAAACTATCAATAATTTTGAAAAAATTTATCAAGTTAAATGGCTAAATATGATGAGAGATAAACTTGGTTTGTTTGGTGAAGATAAGAGTGATAAAATTTTAATCAATGATTTATTAGGTTGGATGGAAAAAAACAAAGCTGATTATACTAATACCTTCTGTCATTTGATGGATATAAAAACTATTAACAATGAGATTTATAATGATAAAGACTATATCGATTGGTCAAATAAGTGGAAAAAAAGAATTTTAATGAATAATANTTCAAAGGAAAAATCTTTAAANATTATGAGAAATTCTAATCCTATTGTTATCCCAAGAAATCATAAAGTTGAAGAGGCTTTGAAAGCTGCAGATGAAAATAATCTAGATGTTATGAACAAATTATTATCTATTTTAACCAAATCTTATGAAAATAATAAAAATATTGAAGACTTTCAATCACCATCAAATATTAAAGAATATCAAACTTTTTGTGGAACTTAAACTATAAAACATAAGGTTCTGGTCTTGCACTTTTACCAAGAACTCTTTCAACTGAAAAATCACTAATGTCAATTGTCTGATAAGATCCTGTTGTGATCAATTCTGTAAGTGCTCTTCCAATTCCAGGCGCTTGCATTAAACCTCTTCCTGTAAATCCAGATGCCATATATACATTTTCATATTTAGGATGTTTACCAACTACGGCATTATTGTCTAATTTATTACAATCATAATAACCTGCCCACCCTCCAGTTAATTTTAATTCTTCAAATGCTGGAATTCTTTTTGCCAATGCTGGCCAAACTAATTCTTCAAAATCATTCCAAGCAGGTTCTAAATCTTTTGCATCAAAGACTGAATTAGGTGACCCTGCTAAATATTCTCCACCTTCTGGTCTCCAATAAACACCAGTTGTTAAATCTCCAGATAATGGCATTTCCTTAATATATTTAGGGCATTTTACTCTAAAAACAGTATGTTTTTGTGGAACAACAGGTATATCTCCTAGCAATTCTTTAGTCCAACAGCCAGCAGCAGATATTATTGTTTTAGCTTTAATATCTGAAATATTTTTAACTTCACCTTTAATAAATTCAGCTCCTAATTCAATAGCTTTACTTTTTAAAGCACTATGAAACATAAATGGATCAATCCACCCTTCGCTTTCATTATCTGTATAGGTTGCGGTTTCAATTCCTTCATTATTTATATATGGAAATACTTTTGATAATTCAGAACCTTTAATATTTTTTGTTCCTGCATCGCATTCTTTATGATTTTCTAAAGCTCTATATTGTTCTTCCGCATGTTCGGTACCAAACATCAATAAATAACCATTGGCTACCATACTGGCTGTAGGATTAGGATTTTTTTCAGTTTTTAATAATTCAGGTATTTGAAAGATAAATTCTCTTGCGAACTTACCTAATAAAATATTTTCTTTTTGAAAAAATTGTCTTCTAAAACCTCCTAATGAAAGAGGGAAAGATGCAGTTTTATATGTAGGATCTCTTTCAATAACTTTTACTTTTCTTCCTTCTTTTGATAAGAAATATGCAGAGGCTGCTCCAATAATTCCACCTCCTATAATGACAACATCATCCATAATTAATTTATTAAATATATACTTAAATTCAGAACTAATGCAAAGCAACACCAAAGTAAATAAGGAATCATAAGATAAGAACTTATTAAATTAACTTTGCTAAATTTTTTGATGAGAATAATTATCAAAATAATTAATAGAATAAGGACAAAAATTGAAAATAATATTTGATGAAAAACAAAAAAAACAATACTCCAAGTTGTATTTATAACAATTTGAATAAGATAAATATTAAATGTATTTATATCTTTATTTTTACTGTGCCAAAATAACCATATAGCAAAAGTCATCATTAAATAAAGCGTGGTCCAAACTGGTGCGAAGATCCAATCTGGAGGATTAAATATTGGCTTATTCAATAATGAATACCAAGGTTCCTTATAATTAAGTGTGGCAAATCCACCAATTAAAGAAGCTGAAAAAGTAACAATTAAAAAAATTATAAAAGTTAAAATTTTATTTTTAATCATTTTAATAATATACATTAATATAATATGAATAAAAAAACTATTTGGATTACTGGTGGTAGCACTGGGATAGGAAAAGCTTTAGCAATAAAATTTTCTAATGAAGGCTGGAATGTAGCTATATCAGCGAGACGCGAAGAATTATTAAAAGAAATATCTGACAAATATGAAAATATAACTGCCTTTCCTCTAGATGTAACAGATAAAAAAAAATGTAATGAAGTATTTAATGAGATTAAGAATAAATATAAAGATATTGATATTTGTTTTTTTTCAACTGGTACATGGAATCCAAAAAAGGAAAAAGACATAGATATCGAGCAAATTGAAGAAGTATTTAAAGTTAATTTTTTTGGAACAGTTAATAGCATTAAAGCTGTTGAAAATTATTTCAAAGAAAAAAAAAGTGGTGTAATTACTATTGTTTCATCTATAGCAGGTTATAGAGGACTACCAAATTCTACAGGCTATGGTCCTTCAAAATCTGCGTTAAATAATTTAGCTGAAAGTCTATACTTTGATTTTAAAAGATCTAATGTTCGTATTTGTTTAGTTTCTCCTGGTTTTATAAAAACACCAATGACAGATAAAAATAATTTTAAAATGCCTTTTTTAAAGACGACTGAGTATGCTGCAAATAAAATATATGATGGTCTGATTAACAAAAATGTTTTTGAAATTCATTTTCCAAAAGAACTAACATTAATTTTAAAACTTCTAACTTTTTTACCGAGCAAAATGTATTTTAGTCTGGTTGGTAAACTTACCAAATATCAAAAAAAAAATTAATCTTTAACAAATACAACAGTTAATTCTGCAACTTTGATACCAAACTTTGTCATAGTAGCTCTATTAATTGCGACTCTATCATCTTGTTTAAAGATCCAGTCATCAAAAGTAATTTTCATTTCTCTACCTTTGACAGGGACTAACAAAACATATTCAAATTTAAATGCTGGTCCGTATGAGTATCCTATTGCTTTACCCACAACATCACCTGCTGTTCCTTCATAATTATTTTCATCAATTTTATTTATAGTCCATTCTCTATTTTGAACTTCTCCGTCATCCCAATTAAATTTTTCTTTTAAAATTAATTGCTTACCATCCCATGATCCATTTAAATCAGCAGAAAATTGTCTTGTAACCTTTCCTGATCTATTTTGTAAAACACCCCACGCTTTTACATTGCCAGTTAAATATTCTTCAATTATTAGTCTTGGTTCTTTGTTTTTAAAATCTTCTGGTTTCATTGCACTATTATTTGAACAACTTGTAATTAAGAATAATGAAATTATCAATGAAATTGATCTAATAATTTTTATATGTCGCATAATGCTCTCCTTTTAGATTTATTTATTTTGAAGTGAAAATTGAATTAGATCAATATTTTTTGATTTAAAGCCTGCTTCACAGTAAGACAAATAAAATTCCCACATCCTTTTAAACGTTAAGTCAAAACCTTGATTTTTAATTAAATTCCATTTTTTATTAAATTGTTCTCTCCAAATTTTTAATGTATTGGCATAGTGATCTGCATATGAAATATAAGAGTTTATTGTCAATCCATTATCAGAAACATATTTATTAATACTATTTTTATTTGGAAGGAATCCCCCAGGAAAAATATATTTTTGAATAAAATCTTGTTTATTTTTATATCGATCAAATAAACTGTCGTCTATTGTAATTGCTTGAATAGCAGCCTTTCCATTTTCAGAAAGATTATCCTTAATTGTTTTAAAATAACTTTCTAAATAATTTTGTCCAACAGCTTCAATCATTTCAATAGAGGCTATTGAGTTATATTTGCCTTTAAGATCACGATAATCTTTAATCTCAATATTTACCTTTTCATTTAATCCACAATTATGAATTCTCTCTTTAGTATAATCGAACTGTTTTTTTGAAATTGTTATGCAATCAAGCTTAACATCGTATTTTTTTCCAATATATTCTGCAAATCCACCCCAACCACATCCTATTTCCAAAACTTTATCGCCATTATTTGGTTTAATTAAATCAATTAATTTTTGATATTTATTATTTTGAGCTTCAGATAAACTCTTAGTTTGATCTTCAAAAATTGCGCTTGAATAGGTTAAAGTATTATCTAACCAAAGAGAGAAAAAATCGTTTCCTAAATCATAATGTTTGGCGATATTCTCTTTACTTCGACTTTTTGTATTTTTAATTATTTTATTTTTAAAAAAATTAATTATAGGAAAATCGAGTAATCCGGAAAACTTATATATGAGTTTAATATTTCTAGCAGTTAATTCAATTAAATTAGATAGGTTGTNAGTTTCAAATTCACCTCGCATATAACATTCAGCAAATCCAATACTACCACCTCTTATAAGATTATATGTAAAATTTGGTTTTTTAATAATTAAACTAGTTTTTAATTCGTGTTTTGGATTACCAAATTTTAATATGTCGCCATCGATAGAGGTAATTTCCAGGTAACCGTAGTTAATACTTTTTAAAATATTAAATACTAATTTATCTGATGCTCTATATATAAACATTAATTTTCAACTGTTATATTATTTTTGATTTTAAGTTTTTTTTTGACAAATTTAATTCCTTTACTCCATAATTTAAATGCCTCAAAATGTATCGCTAATATAATCTTAAAGGTCATTAATGGGTGNTTTAGGTATGATTTAGTCAAATTAGAGTTATTAATTTCACTTTTTACGCCATCCTGGGATGCATACAAAATTTTTCCTTCTTTATCGTTTTGATCAATAATAACTGAGATAGTATTACCTGGTTTTAATAATCTAAAAAAATAAACGCAATCCATTTCAATAAAAGGAGATACATGAAATTTTTTTTTACACGTATGTTGAACTAAATTATTATTAATGTCTGTTTTAAAAACNTAAGTATGTTGTTCGCCAAAAGTATTTTTAACCTCATATAAAATAGAAATTAAATTTAAGTTTTTATCATAAACATAAAAAATACTTAATGGATTAAAAACATAACCAAATATTCTTGGATAACATAAAAGTTTTATTTGGATATTATTAGTATCTATGTTGTTTTTTTTAAGATTATCTATTACCCAATTTTGAATAGAGCTACCATCTCTTGCTCCNTGATCCTTGTCATAAAAACTAACAATATTAAATTTATTATACGAAAAAATTTTTAAATTTTTATCTAACAAATGTATTTCTGATAAATCTAATAATAATGAAAATACTTTATATTTAAAAAAATGAATTTTTGGTTTAAATCTTTTATGAACTACATTTCCAGTATAAATAAATGAATTTTTAATCATTGAGTTTATTGAGCATATCGATTGAAGATTTTATTCCATCTTCATGAAAACCATAACCAAAGTAACTACCACAAAATAAAATATTTTTTTTATTCTGAATATTAACCAAATTAACTTGATTACTTAATGCATCATTATCGTAATAAGGGTGGGTAAATATGACTTTTTTAAATACCTTATCCTCTGGAATTTTTACATAAGGATTTATTGTTAAAAAAATATTTCTTTCTATTTTTAGATTTTGTAATTGGTTTAACCAGTAAGTTACTGAAGTTTGCTCTATGTCGTATTTATTCATTGAAGAATTCCAAGAACACCATGCTTTTTTATTTTTTGGCATAATATTTTCATCAAAATGTATTACAGCTGTGTTTTCTCTATACTTAAAATTATTTAAAATTTTTTTTTCTTCTAGTGTTGGATTTTGAATCATCAATANAGCCTCATCCGCATGTGTTGCAATTACTACCTTGTCATAATCAAAAAATTCATTTTCTCCACCATAAAAAATTTTAACTCCATAATCATCTCTTGTAATTTTACTTATATTATAATTTTTAAAATGTTCTCCACTAATTTGATTAATAATTTTATTTACATAGGTTTTGCTTCGACTTTCAACGGTATACCATTGAGGTCTATTTTTTAATTTAAATAATCCATGATTTTTAAAAAAACTTAAAAAAAAAGTTAATGGCATTTGTGATGACTCGTAAGGAGGCATTGACCAAATTGCTGATACCATTGGTATAATATGGTAATTAATAAAATATTTTGAAATTTTTATTTCTTTTAAGTATTCACCTAGTGTTTTNTTATCATCTTTTTTAATTTCTAATTTTTCACAATTCTTGTAAAAACTAATTATCTCAAAAAACATTTTAATAAACTTGATATTAAATAAGTTTCTTTTATTTGAAAAAATACCTTTAATTCCTTTCCCACAGTACTCAATTCCACCATTTGTTTCTGACACTGAAAATGACATATCGCTTTTTTCAATTTTTATATTATTTTCTAAAAAAAAATTTATTAAATTTGGATATGTTTTTTTGTTAAAAACCATAAAACCAATATCTACATTAATTTCTTTATTTAAATCATATTTAACTTTGATGGTATTTGCATGACCTCCAAATTGATTTTCTTTTTCAAACAAATCTACTTTATGTTTTTTTGATAAGTAGTAAGCGGCACTTAATCCAGATATTCCTGATCCAACTACTGCTATTTTCATTTAATGATTTTTAAGCTGCTGTATCTTCGTACTCATCAATGGATGGACATGTGCAAAATAAATTTTTATCACCATAAACATTATCTACTCTTCCAACTGGTGGCCAATATTTGGCTATTCTTAAAAATTCAGATGGATACGCTGCTTCTTCTCTTTCATATTTATGATCCCATTTGTCTGATGTTAATTCAAGATGAGTATGTGGCGCATTCTTAAGTGGATTGTCAATTTTATCATATTTATCAGCCTGAATTTTATCGATTTCAGTTTTAATTTTTTCAAGTGTAGAGCAAAATCTCTTTATTTCACTTAAACTCTCACTTTCTGTGGGCTCTATCATCATTGTTCCTGCAACTGGCCAAGACATAGTTGGCGCGTGATATCCAAAATCTATTAGTCTTTTTGCTATATCTTCTTCTGTTATGCCTGTTTCTGCTTTGATTTTCCTAATATCTATAATGCACTCATGAGCTACGTTTCCGCTTTTTCCTTTGTATAAGATTGGAAAAGAGTCTTTTAATTTATGTGCTATGTAATTTGCATTCAATATAGCTACTTGCGAGGCTTTTTTTAAACCTTCAGATCCCATCATTTTAATGTACATCCAAGAAATTGATAAAATACTTGCGCTACCCCATGGTGCTGCAGATACAGCTCCGATACCTGTAGCTGGTCCACAGTCTTTAATTACAGAATGCTTAGGTAAAAAACTTTCTAAATGCTTTTTACATGCTATAGGTCCCATTCCTGGACCGCCACCACCATGAGGTATACAAAATGTTTTATGAAGATTTATATGACAAACATCTGGTCCAAACTTACCAGGTTTTGCAATTCCTACTAAGGCATTTAAATTGGCACCATCCATATAAACTTGTCCACCATGCTTATGAACAAGTTCGCAAATATCTGTTATCTTTTCTTCAAATACTCCGTGCGTTGATGGATAAGTAACCATTAATGCAGCAAGATTATTTGAATTTTCTTCCGTTTTTTTCTTTAAATCATCAAAATCTACATTTCCATGTTGGTCACATTTAACAACAACAACTTTCATTCCCACCATTTGGGCACTTGCAGGATTTGTGCCATGAGCTGAACTAGGTATTAAACAAACATTTCGATTATCTTCATGATTTTTTTCATGGAATTTGCGAATTACCATTAAACCAGCAAACTCTCCTTGTGCTCCGGCATTTGGTTGTAATGATACACCTGAAAAACCTGTAATTGATCGAAGCCAATTTTTTAGATCTGTAAATAATTCTCTATAACCGTCCATTTGCTCTACTGGAGAAAAAGGATGTGGTTGTGAAAATTCTTTCCATGTAACTGGTATCATTTCAGAAACAGCATTTAATTTCATTGTGCATGAACCCAAAGCAATCATTGATTTATTTAATGCTATATCTGAGTCTTCCAATCTTTTTAAATATCTCAACATTTCTGTTTCAGAATGATAACTATTAAAAACAGGATGATCTAAATAAGTTGAAGTTCTTAGTAAATTTTTTGGTAAATTAGANAAGCTCTCATTCATTGTTTCTTTTATAGTTTCTGAACAATTAAAAATTTTTAGTAATTGATTTGCTCTATAAAGATTTTTTCTCTCATCAAAAGAAACTGCTAACATTTCAGAATTTACTTTTCTGATATTAACCCCTTGATCTAATGCATTTTTGTAAATTTTATCTGTCTTATCTAATGTTTTAACAGTTACAGTATCAAAAAAATGATCTGAATAAAGTTCGTAACCTGATTGTTTTAATTTATCTGCAAAATTTTTTGTTAATTGTGAAACACTCTCTGATATTTTTTTAATTCCTTTTGGACCGTGATAAACTGCATAAGCTGCCGAAACTATTGCTAATAAAGCTTGAGCTGTGCAAATATTGCTTGTAGCTTTATCTCTTCTAATGTGTTGCTCTCTAGTTTGAAGTGCAAGTCTATAAGCTTTTTTACCATGTTTATCTACAGAAACGCCTACTATTCTTCCTGGCATTGATCTTTTGTACTCATCTTTACTAGCAAAAAATGCTGCATGNGGACCGCCATACCCCATGGGTATGCCAAATCTTTGNGAACTTCCCACCGCAATATCTGCACCTAATTCAGCTGGTGTTTTTAATTTTGCTAAAGCTAATAAGTCACAAACTAGTACTGCTTTACCATTATGTTTATGGATTTTACTTATAGCTTCACTTGGATCTTTAATATCACCTAAAGTTCCTGGNTATTGAATAACGCCACAAATAATTTCTTCTTTAATATCTGTATCTTCATCTCCAACTATTATTTCCAGTCCTAAAGGTTCCGCTCTCGTTTTAACAACTTCTATAGTTTGTGGATGGCAATTTTTAGAAANAAAAACTTTTTTNGNTTTAGNTTTAGAAACTCTATAACTTAAACTAATAGCTTCGGCAGCTGCAGTACCTTCATCCAATAAAGAAGCATTAGCAATATCCATACCTGTAAAATCAATTACCATTTGTTGAAAGTTTAATAACATCTCAAGTCTTCCTTGAGCCACCTCTGGTTGNTATGGTGTATAAGATGTATACCATCCAGGGTTTTCTAGTATNTTTCTTAATATTACATACGGAGTATAAGTTCCGTAGTATCCCATGCCAATAAAACTTGAGTATACTTTATTTTTTTTTGAAATATCTTTTAGTTTTCTGAGTGCTTTATACTCTGAATTAGGTTCGCCAATACCTAGATCATCTTTGAAAAGGATTTTTTCTGGTACTGTGTTTTTAATTAACTCATCTAAATTTTTAAATCCTAGTTCTTGAAGCATTATATTTTGCTCTTCTTCTGAAGGGCCAATATGTCTTTGAATAAAATCTTTTTGTGCGTTTTTTAACATTTAACTGTTACTTTCTTTTGAAAATTTTTCATATTCTTCTCTATTCATTAAAGAGTCNATTTCAGAACTATCTTTAATTTTTAATTTAAAAAACCAAGCTGCACTTTCTGGATCAGAATTTACTTTTGAAGGATCATCAACTATCGTTTGATTGCTCTCAATTACTTCTCCTGATACAGGTGTATAAATATCGCTTGCTGCTTTCGTAGATTCTACTACACCAGCATTTCCATCTTTTTCGACTGATGAACCAACATCTGGCAATTCTACAAAAACTATATCACCTAACATTTCAGTTGCATGTTGAGTAATTCCTACTGTTCCGATATTTCCATCTAATTTAATCCACTCATGTTCTTTAGAAAATTTAACTTCAGACATTTGTTCCTCCTTTGGCATAGTTTTTTTTATAAAATGGTAAATTACAAATACTTGCAGGTATTTTTTTTCCTCTAATCTCTAGGAATATTTTTGTATTTAATGATGAATAAATATTGTCAACATATCCCATTGCAATAGAACAATCTACGCTAGGTCCAAAAGTTCCACTTGTAATTTTTCCTATTTCTTTACTTTCTCCGTTGAAAATTTTAGTGTCTCCTCTAGCTATTACTCTAGTTTCAGGTTTTATTCCTACTCTTAATTTTTTAACTCCTTTTTCAATTTGATTTTTAATAATACTTGAGCCAGGATAATTGTCTTCAATTCTACTTTTTGATATTGCCCACTTAAGATTAGCTTCGATTGGGCTTGTTTTTTGATCTATATCATTTCCATATAAACAAAGACCTGCTTCAAGTCTTAGGGTATCTCTTGCTCCAAGTCCTATTAATTTTGATCCATTTTCAATAAGTGATTCTACAAATTTTTCTACTTTTTCATTTTTAATTGAAATCTCAAATCCATCTTCTCCAGTATATCCTGAACGAGTAATATAAATTTCAGTTTCTTTAAAATAGAATTTTCCTCCATTCATAAATCTAAGTTTATTTGAATTTGGTATTATTTTTTCCAACACATTTTTTGCATCTGGACCCTGTATCGCAATTAAAGATAAGCTTTCATCCAAATTCATTGTATATTTTTTTTCTAATTTTTCTTCTATAATTTTATAATCTTGATTTTTGCAAGCAGCATTTAATATAATTAAATAACCCTTTTGAATTTTAGTTATTATTAAATCATCATAAATACCTCCTTCTTTGTTCATCAAAAATGAATATTTACTTTGATTTAAATTTAATTTTTTTAAATCAGTTGGAAAAATATTTTCTAAATCTTTTGTAAGATTATCATCCCCGGAAATAAACAATTGACCCATATGAGAAACATCAAAAATGCCTGAGTTTGATCTTGTAAATTTATGTTCTTGAATAATTCCATCTTTATATTGAATTGGCATTTGATAGCCTGCAAATTCGACAAATTTTGCACCATACTTTTGATGAAGATTAAATAATGAAGTTTTTTTTTGTTTCCATATTAACTCTTTTTAACCCCCTCTGTCTTTTTGCCTGAGAGATTTGCTCCTTCGGCGAGAATAATTCTCTTTCCAGAGTTAATATGTACGGTCCTTTTGCCTGAGAGTTTC
>NHKK02000033.1 GCA_002169475.2 Candidatus Pelagibacter sp. TMED239 | reverse complement strand
TAGAGCATTTACTGGTTTCATGGCTTTAGCTAATGCAATTAATAATGCAGGATCGACTGACCCTGAAAAAATTAGACAAGCATTGGTTAATCTAGATATGTCATCTGACTCCTTAATTGTTCCTTACAGAGGAATTAAATTTGGTGCTGATGGACAAAACGAAAAAACTAGAGGTATTTTAATGCAAGTTCAAAATGGTAAATATTGTACAGTATATCCATTTGAGTTAGCAGCTTGTAAACTTAAATACCCTATGCCTACTTGGTCAGAAAGATAAAATAGGATTTAATTTTAAAAAGGCGGTCAAAAAGTTGATCGCCTTTTTTTTAAATAGTATTTATTGAAAAATTCAAAATTTAAAATATTATTAATTTATCTTGATTGAAGAACTCATTATTTTAACTAATATTATCTTTATCACCATGATATTAACGGCTGATAATGCTGTAATTGTTGGTTCTATTGCATCTAACTTTGTACCTAAAAATAGAAAACAAATAATTCTTTGGGGTGTAATAGGAGCTTTTGTTTTCAAAATATTTTTTGCAATCTTTGCAACTTTTTTGTTTGAATTTTATTTTGTAAAAATTTTAGGTGGTCTTCTTTTGATTTGGATTGTAAATGATTTAAGAAAAGATTTACTAGATATCAAAAAAGCAAAACCCTCACTCAAAAAAAAAATAAAAGAACCTTCTTATATAAGTAGTATCGGAAAAGTATTATTTGCTGACATAATGATTAGTTTTGANAACGTCATTGGTGTAGTTGCTGCTGCTAAAGGTTATTTTGGTTATATGATTTTTGGACTAGTTTTATCAGTTGTACTCACAGGTGCATTAGCAACTTATATGGCTAATTATATTCAAAAACATATCTGGATAGCTTATATTGGACTAATTTTTATATTAATTGTTGGCCTACAATTAGTAATTGGTGGATTAGTTGATCTTGAAATCCTAAAAATAAATGAAAAATTTATTAAATATTTCTAATTAATAAGAATGTTTTTTTAAAGGAAATTTTTTTTTCATCGACTTACCAAGAGCCAGTATTTTCCATTGAAGCCCAAGGTTCTTTTGGTTCTAGATTTCCTTCTTGAAGTATTTCAACTGAAATTTTATCAGGTGATCTAACAAATGCCATATGACCATCTCTTGGAGGTCTATTAATTGTGTAACCCATGTCCATCAATCTTTGACAAGTATCATAAATATTATCAACACGATAAGCCAAATGACCAAAATTTCTTGAGCCCTCCCCAAGTTCATCTCCATCCCAATTATATGTTAATTCAATTTCTGCTTTTTCATCATTGGGTGCTGCTAAAAAAATTAATGTGTATCTTCCCTTTTCACTTTCCTTTCGTCTAGTTTCTTTTAAACCTAATCCTTCACAAAAAAATCTTAATGACTCTTCTACATTTTTAACCCTGATCATTGTGTGTAAATATTTCATATAACTAATTTATAGTAATAAAACTATTCTAATTCAATAGTACTGGGAGGTTTTGATGTAACATCATATACAACCCTATTTATGCCCCTAATATTATTTACAATTTTATTTGATATAGTTTGCATAAAGGGCTTTTTAAATTCGTAATAATCTGCGGTCATCCCATCTTCGGATGTAATTGCTCTTAATAGACACAAATATTCATAGGTGCGATTATCACCCATTACACCGACTGTTTTTACAGGAAGCAAAGCTGCATAAGCTTGCCAAATTTTATGATAAAGACCGTGGTCTCTTAAGGCCTGAATAAAATAATAATCAGCCTCTTTTAAAATCTTTATTTTTTCATTTGTAACTATTCCAGGCATTCGAATAGCTAAACCTGGTCCTGGAAATGGATGCCTTGAAATAATTTCTTTGTTTAAATTCAGTTCTAGTCCTAATTTTCTTACTTCATCTTTAAATAAATATTTTAGAGGTTCTAACAATTTTAAATTCATTATTTTAGGTAATCCGCCAACATTGTGATGAGATTTAATTTTTGATGTCTGGCTACCAGTTACTGATTTACTTTCTATCAAATCAGGGTATAGCGTACCTTGTGCTAAAAATTTTACATTTTTGATTTTTAGCGCATATTTTTCAAATATTTTAATAAAAAGATTACCAATTATTTTTCTTTTTTTTTCTGGATCAGAAACATTTTTTAATTTTTTTAAAAATTGCTTTTCAGCATTTACATAAATTAAATTCATTTTAAGACGTTTTTTAAAAGTTTGAACTACTTGAATCTCTTCATTCTTTCTTAAAAGACCTGTGTTCACAAAAATACAATACAGTTTTTTTCGAATTGCTTTATTAAGTAATTGAGCAACGACACTGCTATCTACTCCTCCAGATAATGCACAAATAACTTTACTTGAACCTACTTGAGTTTTTATTTCTTTGATAAGTTGTTGTTTTTGATCTTTAGATGACCAATTTTTCTTAATTTTACAAATTAAAAAAATGAAATTACTAATTAATTTTTTTCCATCTTGAGTGTGAGTCACCTCAGGGTGAAATTGAACACCAAAAAATTTTTTTGTTTTATTTTCAACTATTGCAAATCTGGAACTAGTACTTGATGCGACTACTTTAAAATTTTTTGGAAGTTTTGAAACTTGATCTGCATGACTCATCCAAACTTTCTTAGGCTTTTTATTAATAAAGAAATTACTAGTTATAAGACTATTATTTTTTTTATAAACATTAGCTAATCCAAATTCTCGACTTTTTGATTGTTTAACTCTTCCTCCGTAAATTTTGGATAATATTTGATGACCAAAGCAAATNCCAAGTACTGGTATATTTTGTTCTAAAATTTTTTTATCAAACGAATATTTATTAATTTGATACACATTTAATGGTCCTCCAGATAAAATTATTCCTTTGATACTCTGATTGACATCTTTAATTTTAATTTTTTTATGACTTACAATTTTTGAGAAAACGCCTAATTCTCTTATTCTTCTTGCTATAAGCTGTGTAAACTGNGAGCCAAAATCTATAATTAAAATTTTATCAAGATTTTGATCAAGACTCATTATTTTCTGGTTCTATATTTTTTAAAGACTCTTGAATTTTTTTATTTTCTTTACATAAATTAGAACAAACTTTAATAAATATTTCTGAAAGTTCTTTAACCTTTTTATAGTTTGATTTTTTCAAAGCTATTTTCATTGACATTAATAAAGCATCTTCATTATTTGGTTCAATCAAAAGCGTAGTTTCTAGGTTATATTCTTCTTTTCTTTGATCTTCTTCATGATTATAAATTTTTGCTAGATAAAGATAGGATTTAGCATCTTTAGGATTTAGAACTATATTTCTTTCAAATAAAAAACGTGCATCATTATATTTTTTGTTTTCATATAATTTTAATGCTTCTTCAAAAAAACTTCCTTTACTTAAAGCAAAATTGCTAGTTAAAAGAACTATACAAAATGAAATTAGTAATTTTAAAATTTTATTCATTAATATTTTTTATCATTTTTAATAACATCAACATTGTGTACCATACTTTCATAAAATCCTGCTTTAGTAATTTTAACAAAATTAGGTTTGTTTCTTAATTTAAATATATCTTTAGAGCCAAGATATCCCATTGATGATCTTAGACCACCAATTAATTTAAAAATTATACTTCCTACGTCTCCTTTATATTTAACAAATCCTTCAACGCCCTCTGGAACATATTTTGAAATATCTTTTTGTTTGATTTGAAAATATCTGTCAGCTGAACCTTTATTCATTGCACCAACGGACCCCATGCCTCTAAAACTCTTAAATAATTTTCCATTTTTTTTGATTAACCTTCCAGGAGTTTCATTGGTACCGGCAAATAGTGATCCAATCATTACAGCATCCGCTCCAGCTGCAAACGCTTTTGCTAAGTCACCCGAATACTTAATTCCTCCATCCGAAATAATTTTAACATTTTTATTTTTTAAACCTTTTCTAACAGATAGAATTGCACTTAATTGAGGAACGCCAATACCTGCTACTAATCTAGTAGTACAAATAGAACCAGGTCCTATTCCTATTTTAATAATATCAACACCTAATTTAATTAAAAATTTTGCAGCTTCTGGAGTTGCAATATTACCGGCACATAAAGCAATATTTTTATTTTTTATTTTTTTTATATATTTAATTATTTCAGATACTTTTTTAGTATGTCCATGAGCTGTATCTACAACTATTAAATCAACCCCCTCTTTAATTATCTCTTTTGCTCTTTTAAATTCGTGAAATCCAGCACCCACTGCAGCACCAACTATTAGTTTATGTTTTTTTACCTTTTTAATTTCTGTGATTTGTTTTTTAATATTTAAATTTCTATGTATAACTCCTATCCCTCCAGCTTTAGCAATAGCTATCGCCATTCTACTTTCTGTTACTGTATCCATTGCTGATGATAAAAGTGGTATTTTAAGCTTTAAATTATTAGTTAATTTTACAGTAGTATCTACTTCTGTAGGTAATATTTCTGAATATTTTGGCGCTAACGTTACATCATCAAAGGTTAGTGCTTCTTTTATGGGAACCATAATCTTTTATATATGATTCCTTTAAAATTTAAAGTTTCTATCTAATTTTTCTACAAACTATAAAACTTTCCTTTGAGTCTTTTCTGCTTGATTTAGGTTTAAAAACCTTCACTTCTTTAAAAAATTTTTTACCTTCTGCGACGATTTCGTTAAATGTGCTACCCATAAAAATTTTTGATACAAAATAACCATTATCATTTAAAATATCCTTAGCAAAAAACATTGCTTCTTTGCAAAGCTCTCCTGTTTGAATTGAGTCAATATTTTTTATTCCTGTAGTGTTCACAGCCATATCAGACATAACAACATCAACTTTTGCTCTTATATATTTTTTAATCTCTTCTTGAATTTGACTGTCTGTAAAATCTCCTCTAATTTGAACACTATTGTCAATAGGTTCTATTTTTTTGAGATCAATTGATATCAATTTTCCACTTTTTACAACTTTAGATACATATTGCGACCAACTCCCGGGTGCTGCTCCTAAATCAATAACTGAAATGCCACCTTTAAAAATTTTAAATTTTTCATCTATTTCTATTAATTTATATGCAGATCTTGCCCTGTAGCCATCTACTTTTGATTTTCTAACATAGGTATCTCGTCTTTGTTTATTAATCCAATTTTTAGAAATTTTATTTTTTTTCAATTAATTGATAAACCTTAAACTTTTATTTAAAATTTTTCCTTCAAGAGTTTTGATATCTATTTTGATTTCTTTGTTTAATCTCATATCTTTATTATCTTTCCATATTCCAGAAGCAAGATGCATAATACCTATTTTATAATTTGGCAAATAAGGTTCAACAAAACTATTANGTTCTTCATCAAATTTAGGTAAAAGATTACTTNTAATCCAATTACAGTTTANTGGTAAAAATTCTGTATCAATATTATCAATATAAACTGACATATTCATTGCTAACTGTTCAGAACCAAAAATATCACCACCTTTTAATGTCTGTTTTAAATTTTCTTGCCATACTTTCCATGATGATGAATTTTTTTCTAATGAAAAAACTCCAATATTAATATGAGGGGCAAAAGCTAACTTTCTAGCTTTGTCATAACTTATATTTGATTTAATAGCATGCTTAAAGTTTTGAGATTTAATAATTGCAAGTTTTTTAAAAACCCAATTAACTTTTGAAGTTATTTTGTATCCAGGTCCTATAGTTTGAGTAATTCCTAACTTTCCACTATCACAAGCTTTAAAATATAGTTCAACAGTTTCCCAATTATTTAACCAAGCATCACAATCTATCCATAAATATTTTTCATAATTTGGAAAATATTTTGGTAAAAAAGCTCTTGATACTTGACTCTTTAACCATTCCCTGCCCTTAATTTTACTATCTGAAACTTCTATATCCCATTCTGCAGCCTTTACTTCATCTACTTTTAAAGATAATTCATCTTTTTGTTTATCTGTTAATCCAGCATCTAAGATACAAATTGCAACATTATTGCTATCTTTAAATCTTTTAATTGAGCCAATTANTTCATTTAATAAAGGGAAATAATTTGAGTCAGCTAATGATACAATAACGTTTTTTTTCATTATAGAACGTCTTCAAGATCTTCATCTTCCTCGTTANTGTTNTTATCCTCATTTTGTTTTTTTAATTTCTGATAATGAAAAAAACTAATTGGAAGTACTGCTAGATAAATGATTATNCTTATAGAAATTACGTTAAAAGGNTATATTAATAATAATCCAAAAAATAGCACTATTCCAAATAATAAAAATATTGTTGTCTTTCTCTGAATTACTATTTTTTTAAATGAGTAGCTTGGAAATTTACTTATTAGTAACAATGAAGTTATAATAAAAAATGNAGGGACAATAATATCATAATTNAACTGAATATAGTTAAAATCAGTCATGCTTATAATCAATGGGGTTAGAACTAAAATTCCTCCTGCTGGGGAAGGAACTCCTTCAAAAAAATTGTCTTTCCAAGATGGATCTTGATTTGAATTTACATTAAATCTCGCCAATCTTAGTGCAACACAAATTACATAAATTAAGCATACAAGCCAACCAAATCTTCCTAGAGTGTTTAATTTCCAAAAATACATAATAAAAGCTGGAGCAACTCCAAAACTTATCATGTCGGTTAATGAATCTAACTCTTTACCGACCTTTGAGGTGCCTTTTATTAATCTTGCAATTCTTCCATCTAATCCATCAATTACAGCTGCTAAAATTATTGCTATAATTGCAAATTCAAATTTCTCATCTAATGCAAATCTAATTGAGGTTAAACCTATGCAAACCCCTATTAAAGTAAGCATATTAGGCAGAATTACTCTTGCGTTTTTCTTTTCTGTAACAACTTTAAAATTATTTTTTGGCTGAAGCATAATTATTTTTTAGCCAATAAAGTTTCGCCTGAAATAGTTTTTTGTCCAATTTTAACAAGTGTTTCATAATTTTCGAAATAAACATCTGCACGGCTACCAAATCTAATCATTCCCACTCTATCACCTTGTTTAAGCTCCTGATTTTTATTTGTCTCACAAACAATTCTTCTTGCTATCAAACCTGCTATTTGAACTAATACTATGCTATTGCCATGAGNATCTTTTATTTTNTAATAATTTCTTTCATTATCTTCACTTGCTTTATCTAGTGATGCGTTTAAAAATTTTCCAGGTTTATATAAAATTTCTTCAACTGTACCAGAACATGGAGTTCTGTTAACGTGACAGTCAAATACATTCATAAATATACTAATTTTTTTTAATTTTTTATTTTCTATCCCTAATTCTTTTAATCCATCCACTTCATCAATTTTAATAACTTCACCATCTGCAGGACTAACTAAAAAATTATCATCATCTANAATAACTCTATCTGGGTCTCTAAAAAAATAATAAACCCAAACAGATAACAGTAAACCTATTAAGCCAAAAAAAAGATTAAAGATTAACAAAACGATAGTTATAAAGACAGCAATAACTATAAACTTATAGCCTTCTGTGTGTATCTTAGGAAATATCTTGCTAATCATATTCATCTATTTGATAATTTTTGATTAATATGTATATAAACCAACCAAATTCAATTAATATGATAAAATTATTTTAATGAGTAAAATCAAGGTAAAAAACCCCATTGTTGAGTTAAATGGTGATGAAATGACTCGAATTATTTGGGAGTTTATAAAAAACAAATTAATACTTCCTTATCTTGATCTTAGTATTGATTACTACGATTTAGGAATAAAAAATNGAGATAAGACTGATAATCAAATTACAATAGACTCTGCTAATGCAATAAAAAAAATTGGTGTTGGAATTAAGTGCGCAACTATAACTCCAGATGAAGAGCGTGTNANAGAATTCAATTTAAAAAAAATGTGGAGATCTCCAAANGGAACTATAAGAAATATAATTGGGGGTACTGTATTTAGAGAACCAATTATTTGTAAAAATATTCCAAAACTAGTTCCTTCATGGAAAGATCCTGTAGTTATTGGAAGACACGCNTTCGGTGATCAATACAGAGCAACAGATTTTAAAGTTCCTGGTAAAGGTAAAATGGAAATAAAATGGACATCAGAAGATGGTAAAGATGAAATAAAATATGAGGTATTTAATTTTACAGGTCCTGGAATAGCGCTTTCAATGTACAATTTAGATAAATCTATTGAAGATTTTGCAAGATCTTGTTTTAGCTATGGTTTAATTAAAAAATGGCCAGTTTATATGTCTACTAAAAATACAATTTTGAAANAATATGATGGAAGATTTAAAGACATATTCGAAGAAATTTTTAATAAAGAATATAAAAAAGAATTTGATAAAAACAATTTAACTTATGAACATAGATTAATTGATGACATGGTTGCATGCGCAATGAAATGGAGTGGTAAATATATNTGGGCTTGCAAAAATTATGATGGAGATGTTCAGTCTGATACAATGGCACAAGGATATGGTTCTTTAGGTCTGATGACTAGTACACTNTTAACACCGGATGGAAAAGTAATGGAAGCAGAAGCTGCTCATGGAACAGTTACAAGACATTATAGAATGCACCAACAAGGTAAAGAAACATCTACAAATCCAATTGCCTCTATATTTGCCTGGACTAGAGGATTAGCTCATAGAGGAAAATTAGATAGTAATGATGAACTTATTAATTTTTCAAAAACTATTGAAAAAGTTTGTATTGATTGTGTAGAAAATGGTGCAATGACAAAAGATTTAGCTATTCTTGTCGGTCCATCAAGTAAATATTTAACTACTAATCAGTTTTTAGATGAAATTGATGGTAATCTTAAAAAAAAATTAAATTAAAGTCTTAAGTTTCTCAAAAGCTTCGTCTATTTTGGATTGGTCTTGACCACCGGCTTGAGCAAAATCTTTTCTTCCACCTCCACCTTTACCACCAATAATTTCCGATCCTGCTTTGACAAATTCAACTGCATCAAATTTGCTTATTAAGTCTTCAGTTACTCCAACTGCTAATCCAACTTTGTTGTCTTTACTTGCAAATACAACCACGATACCTTGGCTTAAATCTTTTTTTCCTTTATCAACAAGTTTTCTTAACTCTTTTGGAGGTAATCCATCAATTTTTTGAAGTCTCAATTTTATTCCATTAATTTCTTCATCTTTGATAATATTTTTTGATTTATTTTCTAAAATAGAATTTACTGAAATAGTCTCTAATTGTTTTGTTAAATTTTTTATTAAAGTTTTTTGATCTGTTTGATCTAAATTTGGTTTTCCGCCTAATTTGATTATTTGATGACTTAAATCTTTAATTGTTTCTTCATTTTTTTCTGAAGATAAATTTGATAATTTCTCTTTATTTTTAAGAAATTCCTCTAATTGTTTATCTCTTAAAGCTTCGACTCTTCTTACTCCTGCGGCTATCGAAGATTGACTGATAATTTTAAATTTACCAATATCGCCAGTATTTTTTACATGCGTTCCACCACATAACTCTGTNGAAAAATATTCACCATCTTCGTCACCCATTGAAAGAACTCTGACCTCTTCACCATATTTTTCCCCAAACAATGCTAAAGCACCATTTTCAACTGCTTCATCAGGTGTCATTAAACGCGTCTTAACATCAGATTTTTTTGAAACCATTGAGTTAACAAAGTTTTCTATTTTATCAATTTCTTCATTTAAAATAGGTTTCATGTGACTAAAATCAAATCTTAATCTACTNGGTTCCACTAAAGATCCTTTTTGAGTTACATGAGTACCAAGCACTCTTCTTAAAGACTCGTGTAAAAGATGAGTTGCTGAATGATAAGCACGAGTATTATCTCTCCTCTCAATATCAATTTTTAATTCTACATTTTGTTTTAATTGAATTGATCCTTTTATCACTTTTCCATAATGAACAAATAAATCGCCAAGTTTTTTTTGAACATCTATAACTTCAAATTTAAAATCNTTTGATATTATCTCTCCAGTATCACCGACCTGACCTCCAGACTCTCCATAAAATGGTGTTTGATTTAGAATAATCATTCCTTCATCATTTTCTTTCAACTGATCAACTTCTTTATTTTCCNTTAACAAAGACAATACAACACCTTCGGCTTGATTGGTTTCATATCCTAAAAATTCAGTTGGTTCTAATTTATCTTTTATTCCAAACCAAACATCTTCTACTGCTGCATCCCCAGAACCTTTCCAATTTTTCTTGGCAAGTTCTCTACTTTCTTTCATCAATGACTGAAATTTTTCTTTATCTATTGACAGTGATTTATTTCTTAAAATATCTTCAGTTAAGTCTAATGGAAAACCATACGTATCGTATAACTTAAATGCTACTTCTCCAGGCAATACTTTATCTATTTTAGAAATTTCATCGTTTAAAATTTTAATACCTCTATCTAACAATACTAAAAATTTTTCTTCTTCCATTTTTAAAGTTTCTTTAATTAATGACTCTGCTCTTNCTAACTCAGGATAATTACCTGACATTTCATTCTTTAGCGTATCAAACAAATTGTAAAAAACTGGCTCTTGAGATCCAAGCAAGTGGCAATGCCTCATTCCTCTTCTCATAATTCTTCTTAATACATAACCTCTTCCTTCGTTAGAGGGTAAAACACCTTCGGCAATTAAAAATGAGCTTGCTCTTAAATGGTCTGCTATAACTCTAAAACTCGATAAATTAGATTCATCAGATTTAACTTTAACAATTTCTGATGCCGAATTAATTATTTTTTTAAAGTGATCTGTTTCATAATTNTCATGTGTTCCTTGAAGCAATGCTGCAATTCTCTCCAAACCCATTCCAGTATCAACTGAAGGTTTTGGAAGATTTATTCTTTTATCTTTTGAAATTTGTTCAAATTGCATAAAGACTAGNTTCCAAATTTCTATAAACCTATCTCCATCTTCATCTTTTGATCCCGGTAATCCTCCAGGTAAATGATCGCCATGATCAAAAAATATCTCAGAACATGGCCCGCACGGTCCTGTTTCTCCCATNGACCAAAAATTATCTGATGTAGCTATCCTTAAAATTTTATCATCACTAAAACCCGCAATTTTCTTCCAAAAATTGAATGCCTCATCGTCTTCATGAAATACTGTTACATAAAGTCGATTTTTATCTATACCAAAATCTTTAGTAATTAAATCCCAAGCATAATGGATTGCCTGTTCTTTAAAATAGTCTCCAAAAGAAAAATTTCCCAGCATTTCAAAGAAAGTATGATGTCGAGGTGTATAACCAACATTTTCTAAATCATTATGTTTTCCTCCAGCTCTAACGCATTTTTGAGATGTGGTAGCCCTTTTATAGTCTCTCTTTTCTAAACCAGTAAATACATTTTTAAATTGTACCATCCCAGAGTTAGCAAACATAAGTGTCGGATCATTATTAGGAACTAAATTACTAGACTCGACTATCTTATGATCATTTTTTTCAAAATATTTTAAGAACGTATTTCTTATTTCATTTAATGATTTGTCGGCCATATTTTTAAAATACAGCTTTTTTATTTTATGTCTAGATATNAGTAAGGGNAAAAAGGCGCTTAAATTAAGCGCCTTTTAATAATTAAAGATGACCTATTAATTAATTCTTTTTTGTAGGAGTTATTTCGTCCTTACTTTCTA
>NHKK02000035.1 GCA_002169475.2 Candidatus Pelagibacter sp. TMED239 | reverse complement strand
AAGTATAAATCCTTATTTATATGCTGAAGACAATCCAAAATTACCTAAGGATCATCCAAAAAGAACTTTTATGAATAGATATAATGGATATTTAAATTCAGATTGTTTTCCGAAAAATTCTGAGATGAAATATCTTTATGAAACAGATGAACTTTTAAAATTTGTATCCGCGTGTTTAGGAGTTTCTCCAATTTATAGATGGGCAGACCCGTTGGCTTGTCATGCTTATAATGTAATGGAACCAGAAGGAATTCTTCCTTGGCATTTTGATAGTTGTGAATTTACTTTGAGTTTAATGATTCAAAAACCAGAAAAAGGTGGAGTATTTGAATATTGTCCAAATATTAGAGAACCAGGGAATGAAAATTTTGAAGAAGTTAAAAAAGTTTTAAATGGCGACAGAGCTAGAGTTAAACAATTAAAATTAGAACCAGGCGATCTACAAATATTTAAAGGTAGATTTACATTGCACAGAGTTACAAAAGTAGAAGGTCAAAAATCTAGATACATGTGCATACCAGCTTATGTTTTAGATCCTTGGAGAGTAAATACTCCTGAACATTCGAAAGCAATTTATGGCAAAGTATTGCCAATTCATCTGGAAAGAAATGTAGCTAGAACAGATGGTTTAGCAGATTAAATGATTAAAAAAATAGCTGTTATTGGAACTGGTGTAATTGGTTCAGGTTGGATTATAAGATTTTTAGCTCATGATAAAAAAGTTATAGCCTTTGATAAAGACATAAGATTAAAAAAAAAAATAATTTTAGAAATAAAACGAACTTGGCCATATGTAAAAAAACTTTTTAATAAAAAAAAACTTAAACTTAAAAATTTTAAATATGTAACTTCTTTAAAAGAAGCTCTAAAAGATGCAGATTTTGTTCAAGAATGTGCACCAGAAAATTATAAATTAAAGACCAAATTGATGGAAACTATAGGAAAATATTCAAAACCTAATGCAATTATTTCTTCAAGTTCATCAGGTTTGCTTCCATCTAGAATTTATTCAAAATGTAAAAATCCCTCACGAACTATTATAGCTCATCCGTTTAACCCTGTTTATATGATACCAGGAGTAGAGTTAGTACCTGGAAAAAAAACAAAAAAAAATATTTTGAATAAGGCTAATAAATTTTACAAATCTATCTCAATGAATCCAATCATGGTTAAAAAAGAATTACCAGGTTATCTATCAGACAGACTTCAAGAAGCCTTGTGGAGAGAAGCGTTACATATAGTAAATGAGGGTTATGCAACTACTAAAGATTTAGATAGAGCAATTGAGGATGGCCCCGGTTTAAGATGGTCATTAATGGGAACTTTTTTAACTTTCCATTTAGCAGGTGGTAAGACTGGTATGAAGCATATGTTAGAACAATTTGGACCCGCATTAAAATTACCTTGGACAAAATTAAAAGCTCCAAAGCTTTCAAAAAAACTTTCATCGAGAGTTATTATTGGTACTAGAAATCAAGCAAAAGGCAAATCAGTAGAACAATTATCAAAAATAAGAGATGAATATTTAGTTAAACTTCAGAAGTTAAGAAAAAAATATGAAGACAAGATAAGAAAATGATAGTAATAAAATATTATGAATGTCTTGGTCAAAAATTTAGGTAATGGAATTAAAAATATTACAATAAACGATCCGAAGACTTATAATTCATTATCTTTTGCAACTCTAAAATCTCTTTTAAATACATTTAAAAAACTTGATAAAGATAATAATACTAAAGTAATAATTTTAGATGGAGCTGGAAAAGGTTTTAGTGCTGGCCATAATTTAAAAGAAGTAAGATCTCTAAAAGTAAGATCAAAATATTTAAAACTTTTTAACCTTTGTTCAAAAGTAATGATCCAAATAGTTGAAGGAAGAAAACCAGTTATAGCAAAAGTACATGGAGCCGCTTATGCAGCTGGATGTCAATTGGTAGCCAGTTGTGATCTAGCATATAGTACTAACGATACAATGTTTGCAACACCAGGTGTAAATATTGGATTGTTTTGTAGTACNCCCATGGTNGCGGTNAGTAGAAAAATACANAGNAANAGAATGATGAAAATGCTTTTAACTGGTGAGCCTATAAAAGCTAACTTTGCAAAAGAAATAGGTTTAATTAATGATTGTTATTCAAAATCAAAATTAAANAATGAAGTTTTNAANGTAGCNAAAACAATTGCTTCTAAATCAAATCTAACTATNAAAATTGGAAAACAAGCNTTCTATAAACAATTAGAAATGCCNTTAAGAAAAGCATATTTGTATACAAGTAAGATGATGACTTTAAATATGATGGCTAGAGATGCTCACGAGGGAATATCAGCCTTTTTAGAAAAAAGAAAACCAAATTGGAAAAATAAATGAGCAATAATGAAATAAAAAAAATTTTAGAAAGTTCAAAAACTATAGCGATGGTTGGGGTTAGTTCGGAGAAAAAAGGAGAGGATCCAAAAAATTTAAAAAGAAAACCCGCTAATGTTGTTATGAAATATATGCAAGATTTCGGTTACAAAGTAATACCAGTAAATCCATTTGCTGCGGGGGAAATTATAAATGGTGAAGTCGTAATTAAGGATTTAGAAGAAATTAAAGTACCAATCGATATTGTAGATGTATTTCGTCCATCAAAAGAAGCACCAGGTATCGCAACAAAAGCTGCAAAGATTGGTTCTAAAGTTTTGTGGTTACAATACGGTCTTCACAGTGATGAAGCTGAAAAAATATCTGAAAATTCTAAAATGCAATATGTCTCTGATAAATGTATAAAACAGGAATACCAAAAAATTTTTGAAAAATCTAACCCAGTTTTTCCTGTTTTAAGAAATTAATGAAAAAAATTTTTATTGTCTATGGTCATTACAATGATCAATCCTTTAATGCTGCAATAAGAAATACATTTATCAAAACCTCAGAAGAAAAGGGACATAAAATTGATTGTGTGGATCTTTATAAGGAAAAATTTGATCCAGTTTTTTCAGGTGAAAAACCCGACTCTGTAGTCATTGATCACCAAAAAAGAATTGAAAAATCTGATGTCATAGTTCTAATTGCACCTATCTGGAACTTTAGAATGCCAGCTATTGTAGAGGGATGGATTGATAAAGTTCTCGCACCACCCTGGGCATTTAAATTTAAAAAGATATTCGGAAACTATGGTTATCCTGTAGGAAACTTAAAAGGTAAGAAAGCTGTAGTTTTTTGTACATATGGATCACCACAATTTGCAATTAGAACTTTTTTTTTAAATATGCCAACTAAAAGATTAAGAAGAGGAGTTTTTAATATATGCGGGATAACCGATGTTGTTTATAAAAGATTTTTTGCAGTTCCATTTGTTAGCGAACAAAAAAGAAAAAAGTTTTTAGATGTTGTTAAGAAAACAGCTCTAAATGTATGAAAAATTTTTTATTAATTTTAATATTAATTACAAATTTTAATAATATTGCACGATCGATAGATCTACCAAAATATTATCAATTTCCAGAAAACTATTTAAAAGGAAAATATCACGAAACCACTAAAAATTTTTTAATTGTAGCTACAGAAAAACTTAAAGACACGAGATTTAAAAATACAGTGGTGGTAATGCTTGATCATGATGAAAAGGGAGCTCTAGGGGTAGTTATAAATAAACCATTAGGAATAGTAAGCGTCAGATCATTAATAAAAGGTTTGAATGCTGAGTCTATAGAAAAAAATTTGTTAGATTACAAAGTGCCAATTTACTGGGGTGGACCTTTAGATAATAATAAAATTTTAATTATTCACTCTAAAGATTATAAAAATAAAAATACTAAAAATTATGATAAAATTTCTATTTCAAATAATTATAAAGCTTTATTGGATATTGCTAAAAACAAAGGTCCAAGTCAAAGTCTGGTAATTATAGGTGTATCAGCCTGGACAGAGGGGCAGCTTGAAGGTGAAATTGATAAAGGCCATTGGAATTTATCTGAAATAACCCAGGACATTTTGTTTCAGGAAAATAATGAAGAAAAATATATAATGGCTACAAAAAACAGTTTTTTACGTTTATGAAAAAAAATTTATTTATTTCTATAATAATTTTATTAATTTTTACTTTTACCAAAACTAATGCTGAGTTGATAAAACCAAGTAGCAATATTGAACCATATAAGGTAGTCAAAATTCAATTAAGTAGCTTAATGAAAAATAATTACCCTAGTAAGGATAGTGGTATTGAGCAAACATGGGAGTTTGCGCATCCGAATAATCAAAAATATACAGGACCATTAGAAAAATTTAAAATTATGTTAAAAGGAGAATCTTACAAGATGCTTCTAAATCATTTAGATCATACAATAGTTGCAGTACAAGTTGGTACCGGATTTGCAGATTATGAGGTTACTGTATTGGATATTGAAAAAAAGTATTATAAATTTAATTGGAGGGTAGAAAAATATCAATTAGATGGTGATCTTAAAAATTGTTGGCTAACAACAATGGTTTCACAACCAATTCCTTTAGGCTCTTCTATTTAATAAAGACAAAATTAATGTTTAATTATTTATAAAATCTAGTAGGAATCTTCCTCATGAAATCTAAAGCAAAAGTAGTTGTTGTTGGTGGTGGAGTTGTAGGTGTAAGCATGCTTTATCACTTAGCTAAAAAAGGTTGGTCAGATGTAGTTTTGGTTGAAAGAAAAGAGTTAACATCAGGTTCAACATGGCACGCTGCAGGACTTCTTCCACTATTTAACATGAGTTATTCAGTTGGTCAGTTACATAAATATGCAGTAGATTTTTACAAAACATTAGAAGAGGAAACCGGTAAAAATGTTGGCTTCAGTGTTGTTTCAAATATTAGATTAGCGAGCACAAAAGATAGAATGGATGAGTACCATCAATATGCAGGTGTTGCACAAACTATTGGTGTAAAATACAAATTTTTAACTCCCGATCAAGTTAAAGAAATTTGGCCATTATGTAATACTTCTGATTTAATTGGTGCAATTCAGCATCCAGAAGATGGATACATCCAACCAGCAGATTTAACACAAGCATTAGCTACTGGTGCAAGAAATAGAGGAGCTGAAATTTATAGAAATACAACAGTTGTAGGAATTAAACAAAATAAAGATGGATGGATAGTCGAAACTGATAAAGGTGCAATAGAGTGCGAACATGTTGTTTCTTGTTCTGGAAATTTTGCAAGACAAACTGGAAAAATGGTTGGGCTCGATATACCAGTAATACCAGTTGAACATCAGTACATTGTAACTGAACCACATCCAGAAATTCAAAAAAGAAAAAAAGATGGTTTACCTGAAATGGGTGTACTAAGAGATAGTGATAGCAGATGGTACATGAGAGAAGAAGCGGGTGGATTAATATTAGGACCCTACGAAGACGGTGCACCATGCTGTTATGTTGACGGACCAACAAAAGATTCAGAGTACGAATTGTTTCAAGAAGATTTAGAAAGATTAGCACCACACATCGAAGGAGCTATTCACCGTGTTCCTGCTTTTGGAGAAGTTGGAGTTAAAAAAGTTTATAATGGAGCAATATGTTACACACCAGATGGTAATCCAATAGTTGGACCTGCTTGGGGTTTGAAAAATTTTTGGATNAATGAAGGNCANAGNTTTGGTATAACTGCAGCAGGTGGAGCAGGTTGGCAGCTAGCTGAATGGATTATTGATGGAGAACCTACAGTTGATATGCTTGGTGTTGAGCCGAGAAGATACGGCGACTATTGTTCTAAATCGTACCTTAAAGAAAAAAATGAAGAAGCTTACAGAAATGTATTTATTATTCATTATCCTGACGAAGAAAGGGAAGCAGCAAGACCTTTAAGACAGGCTCCTTGTTATGATAGAATGAAAAAATTAGGTGCTGTGTTTGGTCAAAAATTTGGATGGGAAAGACCTAATTTTTTTGCAACTGACGGAATGGAACAAAAAGATGACTGGTCTTTTAGAAGATCAAAATGGTTTGAGGCAGTTCAAAAAGAATGTAAAAATGTAAAAGAAAATGTAGGTNTATTAGANATGTCTGCATTCGCNAAATGTAGAATTAAAGGTCCNAAAGCTGAAGAATTTTTNGATTATTTAGTCGCAAATAAATTACCNAAAAAAATNGGAAGAATTAATTTGTGNCATGCNCTTAATACAAAAGGTGGTGTTCANTCNGAATTTACAATTATGANNGAAGCTGAAGATAGTTTTTATCTTGTTTCTGCTGGNGCNTTTCAAAGANTGGATCATGANTGGATNCAAAAATGGATGCCAAAAGATGGNAGTGTTCAGTTTGAAAATCTTACAAATAGTATGGGCGTATTAGTAATCTCAGGGCCNAAAGCTAGAGAATTAATAACAAGAGTTTCTAAAGATGATTTTTCAAATGAAAATTTTANATGGCTAAGCTCAAAAAGTGTCGANATAGGNCATGCTCCNGTNACTGCAATGAGGGTCAATTTTGTGGGCGAACTTGGNTGGGAACTTCATCACCCGATTGAATATCAAAATCATATTTTTGATAAACTTATGGAAGCCGGTAAAGATTTAGGACTTAAACCTTACGGTATTAGAGCAATGAATAGTTTAAGGGTAGAAAAGTCATATAAATTAGTAGGTACAGAGCTTTCTATTGAATATTCTCCATATGAGTCTGGTCTAGATAGATTTATTCATCCGAATAAAGGAAAGTTTATTGGTTTAGAAGCTTTAAACAAATGGCGCGAAAAAGGTTTTAATAATAAATTGGTTACTATGGAAGTGCATAATGTGACTGATGCAGATGTCTTAGGAAATAATCCTATTTATGAAAATGGAAAAGTTGTTGGCAGAGCTACCGGAGGCGACTTTGGTTTTAGACTAAATAAGTCAATTGCATTAGGAATGGTCAAGCCAGAGATTGCGACAACTGGTCAAAAATTAAAAATTGATATTTTAGGTAAAATGCACGACGCTACAATTTTGGACGAAAGTCCTTATGATTCAGAAAATAAATTGTTAAGAGCATAATGAAAATATTAGTCGCAGTTAAAAGAGTTATTGATTACAACGTACAAGTCAGAGTTAAAGAAGACGGCACAGGTGTAGTTACTGAAAATGTTAAAATGTCAACAAATCCTCCTGATGATAANGCAGTTGAAGAAGCTGTAAAAATNAAAGAGTCAGGAAAAGCTACAGAAATAGTTGCTGTTACAGTTGGNGATGATAAAGCTCAAGAAACTGTAAGAAAAGCATTNGCAGTTGGTTGTGATAAAGGAATTCATNTTAAAGTTGATGGAATAATTGAACCATTGGCTGTTTCCAAAATTTTACAAAAAATTGTAGACAAAGAAAAACCAGATTTAATTTTTATGGGTAAACAAGCTATAGATGANGANTGTAANCAAACNGGNCAAATGCTTGCNGCTTTATTAAATTGGCCACAAGCTACATTTGCATCTAAAATTGAAGTAAAAGATAAAAGTTTAGAAGTTACAAGAGAGGTAGACGAAGGATTGGAAACTATTGAAGTAAATATTCCAGCGATAGTTACTTGCGATTTAAGATTAAATGAACCGAGATATGCATCTTTGCCAAATATAATGAAAGCAAAGAAAAAACCTATCGAACAAATTAATGCATCTGACTTAGGTNTTGATACTAAGCAAAGAATTGAACAAATNAAAGTTGAAGAGCCTCCAAAAAGAAAAGCGGGAATTAAAGTTGCTAATGTAGAAGAATTAGTACAAAAACTAAAAAATGAGGCTAAAGTAATATAATGTCAGTATTATTAATTGCAGAACACAATAATAAAGAAGTTAAACCTTTTACTTTTAACGCTATCACTGCAGCATCTCAGATCGATCAAGATCTACATGTATTGGTAATAGGGAATAAAGCAGATGAGGTATCTAAATCAATTTCACAAGTACCTAATGTTAAAAAAGTTATACATATAGATAATGAAATTTATGAAAATTATTTACCTGAAAATTTTACACCAGTGATTATTAAGCAAGCTGAAAATTATTCTCATATTGTTTGTTCTGCAAATACATTTGGTAAAAACTTAATGCCCAGAGTAGCAGCATTACTAGATACATCTCAAGTTAGTGATATTATTAAAGTAATTTCAGCTGATACTTTTTTACGACCGATTTATGCTGGCAATGCATTTGCAACTGTTAAAAGTACAGATCAAAAAAAATGCGTTACAATTAGACCAACTTCTTTTGACCCAGCAGCTACTTCAGGAGGTTCAGCTGAAATTGTAAAAGTAGAGCCAAGTGAAGCCACATCNCTTACTAAGTTTATTAAAAGAGAAGAAGTTAAATCNGANAGACCAGAACTAGGCACTGCAAGNGTAGTAATNTCNGGAGGNAGNGGAATGCAAAGTGGTGATAATTTTAAATTAATCACTGCTATTGCGGATAAATTAAANGCTGCAATCGGTGCTTCTAGAGCAGCAGTTGATGCTGGATATATNACCAATGANCATCAAGTCGGNCAAACTGGNAAAGTAGTTGTNCCTGATTTATANATNGCTGTAGGAATATCNGGTGCGATTCAACACTTAGCAGGNATGAAAGAAAGCAAAGTTATTGTTGCAATNAATAAAGATGGTGAAGCTCCNATTTTTAGTGTCGCAGATTATGGTTTAGAAGCTGATCTTTTTGAAGCTCTTCCACANTTTCTTGAAGAGTTGAACAAATTAAACACTATACAAAAATAACAAATACTGTAAAAAATTAACATTATGTCCAATNGGGAAGTAATGGAATATGATGTTGTAATNGTGGGTGGAGGACCATCTGGANTATCAACTGCTATAAAACTTAAGCAATTAAAATCAGATTTAAATGTTTGTTTGTTAGAAAAGGCATCTGAAATTGGAGCACATATTTTGTCAGGAAATGTTTTTGAAACAAGAGCATTAGATGAATTATTACCTAATTGGAAAGAACTAAACAGTCCGATTAAAACTAAAGTTTCTAAAGAAAAATTTTTATTTTTAGGTAAAAAAAAATCATTAAGTTGGCCAACTTGGTTATTGCCTAAAGTTCAACATAACAAAAATAATTATATTATAAGTCTTGCAAATTTATGTAGATGGCTAGCCGAACAAGCAGAGTCGTTAGGTGTAGAAATATTCCCAGGATTTCCAGCAAGTGAAATTTTATACAATGATGATGGATCTGTTAAAGGTATTGCCACCCAAGATATGGGTTTAGATAAGGAAGGAAAAAAAAAAGATAGTTTTGAATCAGGTATGGAGCTTCACGCAAAAGTTACAGTCTTTGCGGAAGGATGTAGAGGTCATTTAGGAAAACAATTAATTAAAAAATTCGAATTAGATAAAGGAAAAAATCCTCAACAATATGGAATTGGCTTTAAGGAAATTTGGGAAGTAAGTGAAAAAAATCATGAAGAAGGATTAGTAATGCACACAGCTGGATGGCCATTAGATAATAAAACTTATGGAGGAAGTTTNATTTACCATGCTGAAAATAAACAAATTTTTTTAGGTTATGTGATTGGTTTAGATTATCAAAATCCATACCTTTCTCCTTTTGATGAGTTTCAGAGATTTAAAACACATCCAGCGATAAAAAAAATAATTGAGGGTGGAAAAAGAATTTCTTATGGAGCACGTGCACTAATAGAAGGTGGATTACAAAGTTTACCTAAAATGTTTATGCCTGGTGCATTATTAGTTGGATGCGATGCAGGAACATTAAATATGCCAAAAATTAAAGGTTCACATACTGCTATGAAAAGTGGAATGATTGCAGCCGAAACAATATTTGAGCACATATCCCAACAAAAAAATTTATCAATTTATGAAGAAAAATTTAATAAAAGCTGGGTGTATCAAGAACTATACGCAGCTAGAAATGTTAAGCCAAGTTTCAGCTGGGGTTTAATTTTAGGTATAATTTTTACCGGTATAGATCAAATACTATTTAGAGGAAAATTACCTTTCACTTTAAGACATAAGCATGCAGATCATGAAACTTTAAAATCCGCAAAAGAAATGCCTAAGATAGATTATCCAAAACCCGATAACGTTATAACTTTTGACAAAACAAGCTCAGTTTATCTAACTGGAACCAATCATGCTGATAACCAGCCAGTCCATCTGAAGTTAAAAAACCCAGATTTACCAATAAGTTTTACGCTTGGTAAGTTTGATGAGCCAGCCCAAAGATATTGCCCCGTTGGTGTTTATGAGGTTCAAAATGAAAATAACGTAAAAAAATTTGTAATAAATTCCCAAAATTGTATCCACTGTAAAACTTGTGATATTAAAGAACCTTCTCAAAATATCACATGGGTAACTCCCGAAGGTGGCGGTGGACCAAAGTATGGAAATATGTAATTAAGAAAGATCTATTGCAAATTTTTTTAATTTTTCAATTGGAACAAGTTTGAGAGTATTTTCATGTGTTCTTTTTAAATAGATAGAACATCCCTTGTCAGCTTCTATAGCTCTAGCAATCCAAGAAGCACAGACACACCATTTATCACCATCTTTTAATCCAGGGAAACCAAATTCAGGATGTGGTGTAATTAAATCATTGCCAGCTTCTTTGCACCAATTAAGAAATTCATTATTAACTTTTACACACACAGTATGAAGTCCGTGATCATTTTCATCTGTGTTGCAGCAGCCATCTCTAAACCAACCTGTTAATGGGTCTAAAGAACATTCTTCAAGATCTCCACCCAAAACATTTTTTTGCTTATCGCTCATTTATTTTTTGATTGCTATGTCAGCATTGAAAGAAAAAGATCTTCTCTCTCCTGGTCCGTAAAATGGATATACCGTATGTAGCATATAATTTGGGAATAAAATAAATTTTCCGACCTCTGGCTTTATCAATTCTAGAGCCTTACAATTAAATATATTAGCGCCATGAGCTAATTGTATCTGTCCATTAAAATTTGTTCCTTTGTCTTGTGGTGATTTTCCAAAATCTTTAGGAAGCATTGTATAACAAACACCAGAAATATTTCCAGTATGAAAGTGCAGGGGGTTATACTCATTTTCAAATTGTCTTACTATCCATGCTTGTCTAAAGTTTATCAGTAATTTTTTTTTGAACTCATCAATTGATGAAATATTAAGGTCTGGTCTAGATTTAAACATATAGGCAGCAATCATATTGCTAAGATAAGGACTTATTTTTGAATTAAAAAATTCTTTTTCTAAAGAAATTTCTTGTGTCACAGCTCCTACTAATGTTTTACCAGCATCTAAGCTTTTTGCTTTTTCTTTATCTTTAATTATTGCATTGCTATAATCATTTAAGTCACTTACAAATTGCGGAATAACTTGTATTTCTCCCACTGTAGGTCCAAATGGCTTTGTAACATTCATTTCTTTTGTTAGATCCATAATTATATTTTAGTTGGATTAGGTTGATTTTTATAAACCTCATCAGGATCAAAAGATTTTTCTTTTTCTTCGAACTTCATTTCGATTTCTCTGGCATTATCAATTTTTCCAAGTGGTACAGATCTATAAAAACATGATCTATATCCAACATGACAACTTGAACCATTTCCAATATCAACAGTTAACCAAACTGCATCCTGATCGTCATCAATTCTTAATTCAATAACTTTTTGAATAAAGCCNCTGTGTTTTCCTTTATGCCAAATTTGTTTCCTAGATCTACTCCAGTAGTGAGCTTCTTTAGTTTCAATTGTTTTTTTTAAAGCTTCCACATTCATATAACCGTGCATTAATACTTCTTTCGTATTGGTACAAACTGTCACAACTGGGATTAATCCATCATTATCAAATTTTGGAGAAAGAAGCTTTCCTTCTTCAATTTCAGTAATATTTTCTCTCTTTTTAAACATAAGATAGGTAATTATGTAGCATATCAGAAAATATATTAAATATTTTAAAATTATGAAATNATATGTATAAANNGTCNTCATGAAATTAGTTAAANATNTANANANNAAATCTGCAAAAAACAGCAATGTTTCTGANAAAGAAGCAGAAGAAGCTNTTATAAAAATTCTAGATTGGATGGGAGAAGACCCTTCTAGAGAGGGACTTGNAGAAACGCCTAAAAGAGTTATTAAAGCATTTAAAGAATATTTTAAAGGATACCAAGANGATCCTAAAAAAATACTTGAAAAAACATTNGGTGATGTTGAGGGTTATGACGATATGGTTATTCAAAAAAATATTTCAGTACAAAGTCATTGCNAACATCACATGGCACCAATTATTGGTATAGCTCATGTGGCGTATATTCCAAGAGATAGAGTTGTTGGGTTAAGTAAACTTGCAAGAGTTGTAGAGGTTTTTTCTAAAAGACTTCAAACTCAAGAAAGACTAACAATGCAAATTGCGAGAACNTTAATGGAGTCATTGGATGCAAAAGGAGTAGCTGTTTCAATTGATTCAACTCATCAGTGTATGACGATGAGAGGAATTAAAAAAGAGCAAGCAACAACAGTTACTAACTACTATTTAGGGCAATTCAAAGAAGATTTAAGTTACCAAAATAGATATTTAAGATTTATAAGTAAGTAAAAAAACTTATAATTTAGAAATGTCAGATAAATTCAAAGCATTAATAATTAATCAANANGATGAAAATTTTACTCGAGAAATAAAAGAGGTAGATAAANATTTTTTAAAACATGGAGATGTTTTAGTTAAAGTAGATTATTCAACCTTAAATTTCAAAGATGCTTTAATTTTAAAAAATGGTGCAAGGTTAGTTAAAGAATTTCCTCACATACCTGGAATAGATTTTTCGGGAAAAGTTATTGAGAGTGAAAGTGATAAATTTAAAGAAGGCGATGAAGTAATTCAAACTGGCTGGAGAGTTGGTGAAATTTACTATGGTGGATATTCACAATATGCAAAAGTAAATTCGGATTTTTTAGTTAAAAAACCAAAAAACATAACTTCAAGACAAGCTATGATGTTAGGTACTGCAGGTCTAACTGCAATACAATGTGCATTTACAACTAAACAAACTAGAGAAGTATTATTATTAGGTGAAAAGGTAAATGANGTAATAGTAACTGGTGCTTCAGGAGGNGTTGGTAGTATTGCGGTTATGATGTTNAGTAGAATGGGTTGCAACGTAACTGCAGCAACTACAAAACCAAATGAAGAATATTTAAAATCTCTTGGTGCTAAAAATGTTATAAAATCTAGTGATTTAGATACAGAGTCAAGACCGCTAGATAAAGGTTTATATGACGGAGCGGTAGATACAGTCGGTGGAAACATATTATCAAAAATATTATCTCACATTAAACCAAATGGAATTGTTGCTGCATGTGGAAACGCTTCAAGTATTAAACTTAATACTACTGTAATGCCATTTATTATAAGAGGTGTAAAACTATGGGGAATTGACTCGGTAAGCGTTTCGACTAAAAGAAGAGAATTTCTTTGGGATGAAGCATCAAAATTAGTTGATTTTGAACTTTTGGATAAATCTATTAAGGAAATTTCCTTGGAACAACTATTAGACGAATATTCAAAGATGCTTGAAGGAAAAACTTCAGGAAGATATATAATTAATTTGAGTAAATAATGGATTGGGATAAGTTAAAAATTTTTCACGCTGTTGCTGAAGCGGGAAGTTTTACGAGTGCCACTGTTAATTTAAATTTAAGTCAATCAGCAATCAGTAGACAAATACAATCTTTAGAACACGATCTAAAAGTTCAATTATTTGAAAGACATGCAAGAGGACTTGCTCTTACTGAAAATGGAGAATATCTTTATAAAACTGCTCATGATGTAATATCTAAATTAAAAGAAGTAGAAACTTCACTAGGTGATCAAAAAAACAAAGCTTCAGGAAAACTTACTATTACTACCGTTCGAAGCTTNGGAACTCATTGGTTAACACCAAGAATTCAAGANTTTATGAGAATAAATCCAGAAATTGAAATAGAACTTATATTTGATGATAAAGAATTAGATTTAAGTACNAGACAGGCAGATATAGGNATTTTCATGAGGAGGCCTAAACAACTTAATTATATACANAGAAAATTAATGGATATTAATTATCATATTTATGGATCAAGNAAGTACCTNGAGGAAAANGGTATGCCAAAAACAATAAACGATNTAAATAGNCACAAATTTATATCTTTTGGAAAAGGNGCTCCATCTCCAGTTTANAATCCTGATTGGGCNCTTAAAATAGGCACNAAAGANAATAAAAAAAGAAAACCAGTTATGAAAGTTAATAGTGTNATGGGTCTTTTGTTAGCAGTTGAAAGTGGNGTAGGTCTNGCNGCTCTTCCTGATTATTTAGTATTTCAGTCTNGAAANCTTATAAAAGTAGTTCCAAAAGCTGAAGGTCCAGTAACTGAAGCACATTTTGTTTATCCTCAATCAATGAAAAATGTAGCTCGAGTTCAAACTTTTAAGAATTTTCTTTATAGCAAAATATCAGAGTGGAAGTTTTAAAGCCTGCGTCAATCTGTGCGATTGATAATCATTATCACTAATAATAATTCTCATTCTCATTAAAATAATAAACATTAATGGATAATAATGAGAAAAATAACAATTTTGACGTTAATTACATCCTTATTTGTATCAACCTATGTAATGGCAAATGAGGTAAATGTTTTTAACGCAAGACATTATAAAGCAGACGCAGAGCTTTATAGTAAGTTTACAAACAAGACGGGAATTAAAGTAAATTTAATTAACGGAAAAGCTGGTGCTCTTGAAAAAAGAATGATTGAAGAGGGTGCAGATTCTTCTGCTGATCTTTACATCACAGCAGATGCCGGAAGATGTGGAGCATTCAAAGCAAAAGGAATGACTCAAGGTGGATTAACATCTGCAGCTATTAAAGCCGCAGTTCCAAAAAACTTTAGAACTTCACACTGGGTAGGTGTAGCTAAGAGAGCAAGAATAGTTTACTACGCTCCAGAAAGAGTTAGTGGTGCAGAGCTTTCAGGATTAACTTACGAAAGTTTAGCTGATCCAAAATGGAAAGGCAGATTAGTAATAAGAAAATCAAGCAACATTTACAATAAATCTCTTGTAGCATCATTAGTTAAAAATAATGGAAAAGCGGCTACAGCTGAATGGGCAAAAGGAGTTGTTGCAAATATGGCAAGAACACCAAAAGGTAACGATAGAGCACAAATTATGGCGGTAGCAGCTGGTGAAGCTGACATTGCAGTAGCTAACACTTACTATTTAGCACTTATGCTATCAGGCAAAAAAGGTGCAGAACAACAAGCAGCAAGACCTACACCACTTTCAACTGCTAACAAAAGACCCATTACACTATTAACTTTCATAACTGGTTTTCTTTTTTTATTGTCTTTT
>NHKK02000041.1 GCA_002169475.2 Candidatus Pelagibacter sp. TMED239 | reverse complement strand
AGCATCATGATATCCTAAAATTTTAAGCATCCATCCATCAAAGTGCCATCCCCAAGCAGCATCAATTGTCCAAAATACTGACCCTATTGCTATTGCTAAAATTCCAAATGCAAATGTCGTAATTCTTTCAATGATTGCTCCTGAAACAATGGAAGCAGCTGTCCATGAAAATAGTAAGAAAGCAGCCCAAAATACCCCGCTTATGTGGTCACCCAAGTTTACTGCCATATATTCAGTATTTGGCAGATACCATTTTGCACTAAATGTACTTTCATCTGTAATAAGTGCAGCACTCTCGTTCATTATCGATGGTGCTATTCCCGGTCCTGTAGGGAAAGCCCAGTAGATCCACCAACCAAAGAAAAACCAAGTTACTGTTACTAATGGTATAAGCATTGTGTTTTTCATGAGAGTGTGTTGGTGATGTTTATAACGTGACGCTCCAACTTCGTACATACAGAATCCAACGTGTATTAAAAACATTAAAACTACCGTTACCCAGTAGTAAAATTCTGTAAATATGGTTGTCAAAGCACCTAACTGATCAGTCATAATGTTTCTCCATATTAGTTTAAGAAACCCTATTAAATTTTTAAAGGTGTGACAACGAAACAAAACTCAAAAAGATTAGTATTTTATGTATTTTTCTAAATTAATATCAACCGTAGATTGTGACTTAAAATTTTCTATAAGCTTTTTTTAAATCAACCAAAGGATGGTTTGGAGACATTTGAAACTTCACTAATAACTCTCTTGCAATCATATCTCTATCTTGTTGATTATTTGGTAATTTTATTTTTTTTGGAATTGTTACCCAACCATTTGCATTTCTATCAAATACTGCTGGCCGATCCTCTTCATAACCCATATGCACATCCTCAAGCCAGTTAAGATCATCCCAGCCCATTGCTTCAATATATTTCTTTAAAAATGGAGTTAGTCTTTTATAATCAGGTAATAAGTTTACATCATAACGATAACCGATAGTTTGACCTATCATTTTTTCTCTTGCAGACTCCTTTTTTTTTCCTAACTGACCTTTTGCTTCTTTATTTTTTGATTTTTTATTTTTCTTTCTATTTTTCCCCATGATT
This sequence comes from Candidatus Pelagibacter sp. TMED239, assembly GCA_002169475.2. The sequence goes on along the minus strand of NHKK02000041.1, from coordinate 17,397 downwards.
AACCTTAAATTTTATGAAAGTCNTCAACTCCNACNGTATGNTTTGTNCCTGATAATGGAACTTTNGCTAATGCAGANGCTTCCATAGTTAATGCTGCTAANTCTTCTGGTTCTAATGAATGAATATTTGTTTTACCACAAGCTCTTGCTAATAATTGTGCCTCTAAAGTCATTGTATGTAAGTAATTGTATACTCTTAATGCTGCATCATCAGGGTTCAATCTTTTTCTAAGTTTTGGATCTTGAGTTGCAACACCAACTGGACAACGTCCTGTATGACAATGATAACAATGGCCAGCTGGAACTCCCATTTCTTTTTCAAAATTAGATTCTTCAATTTCTTTATTGCAATTTAGAGCAATCATAGCTCCAGTTCCAATCGCTATAGCGTCAGCACCTAAAGCTAAGGCTTTTGCCATGTCAGCCCCATCTCTAACACCTCCAGCATAAATAAGTGTAACTTTTCCAGTTTTACCAACATCATCAATAGCTCTTCTAGCTTCTCTAATAGCTGCTATTCCTGGGATGCCAGTGTTTGCTGCAGCAATGTGAGGACCTGCCCCAGTTGAACCTTCCATACCATCAAGATATATAGAATCTGGATCACATTTTGCAGCCATACGAACATCATCATAAACTTTAGCTGCTCCAAGTTTTAATTGAATTGGAACTTTATTTTTAGTTAACTCTCTAAGCTCTTGAACTTTTAACGCCAAATCATCTGGGCCTAACCAGTCAGGGTGTCTTGCTGGTGATCTTTGGTCAATACCGGCTGGCAAAGATCTCATCTCAGCAACTTGGTCAGTAACTTTTTGTCCCATTAAATGTCCACCCATACCAACTTTTTGACCTTGGCCTATAAACACTTCTATTCCATCTGCTAATTGAGCATGATGTGGATTAAATCCATATCTAGATTGAATACATTGATAATACCATTTTTCAGAATATCTTCTTTCATCAGGTATCATTCCACCTTCACCAGAACAAGTGGCGCTACCTGCCATTGTAGCTCCTCTTGCCAAAGCAGTTTTTGCCTCATATGANANNGCACCAAAACTCATACCNGTNATNTAAACTGGNATATCTAANTNNANNGGNTTTTCACATCTAGGNCCAATNANNGTTTTNGTTTCACANTTTTCTCTATAACCTTCAATTACAAATCTTGTTAANGTNCCTGGNANAAANACNANATCATCAAAAGTAGGAATTTTTTTCATNANNGCCATNCCNCNCATTCNGTATCTTCCTAACTGNGCTTTAATNTGAATNTCNTCNATTACTTCAGGNGTAAAAATNGNNTTNTANCCNANTAAACTTTTATTTCTTTTTGNNAATTCNCTTCNACCATTACCATTNGNNTGACCNTTNGNTTTTCCNTTTTTNTTNTTTGCCATTANATNGCTCCTTTTTTNTCNGTNGGNTCTANAGCATCNTAATTCCAGAGTTTTTTACCNGNNACTACTTTAGTCATTTTNGAAATNTNAAAATTTTCNCCNATCTCAGCNACTTTAAGTTTTCTTTTAATCCANTCTANATCANNTTTTGTCATAGGNGANTCNACCGCATCACTNCCAAATGANCCAATTTTTCCNCCAACNTANATNGTNCCATCNTACATAGANTCTCCNAGGTTNATACCNACNTCNCCTAAAATNATNATTCTTCCTCTTTGCATCATAAANCCNGTGAATGCNCCAGCGTCNCCACCNATNATNATNGNNCCACCTTTNTGNTCAATNCCNGTTCTAGCNCCAACACTTCCTTTACATATTAAATCTCCACCTCTAACAGCTGCACCAAAACATGANCCAGCATTTTTTTCTATTACTACTTTTCCTGCCATCATATTTTCTGCACATGACCATCCAACTCTTCCATTAATTCTTACTGTTGGTCCATCAATAGAGCCAACNCCAAAATATCCTAAACTTCCTTCAAATATTAAATTTAATTTATTTAAAACACCAACTCCTAAACTATGTTTTCCTTGAGGATTTTTTATAACTATTGTTCCATAACCTTGACTCATAAGTTCGTCTATTTTTTTGTTTGCCTCTTTACAATCTAGATCATTAACATCAAGATCTATTCTTTTATTAAAATCNACATCATAAGTTCCCCAATAATAAAAGTTTTCTGCTTCATCAGGATTAAAAAATTTTTGTTGAGTTTTTCCTGTTAAGACTTCACTGTGAAGTCCCATTGATTGGGCTTTAGTTTTATTCTCGTTAGTTTTTATATTTGCCATACTTTTACCTCTCCATCATAAGGATCATATGTGTCTATTTCCTGTGGAAGAACAGATCTGATTGCTATTTCTTCTGAACCCATTGCAACCAAATCATCTGACTCATATAAAACTAAAGGTTTCGCGGCCATTGTGTCCTTTGCCATTCCAAGTGAATTTTTTGTTGCAACAAAATAAGTAAATACTCCATCAAGACCCGACAAGCTATCTTTCATACCTTCTTCAAGGGATGCTCCACTTCTCATTTTTTCTGCTAGATAAACAGCTATTAACTCTGAGTCACATTCAGACATAAATCTCATTCCTTTATTCTCTAACATTCTTCTGTTATTCCAATAGTTTGTTAATTGTCCATTATGCACAACTGAAACATCACTAAATGGATACCCCCAAAATGGGTGAGCAGATTTAATATCAACCCCAGACTCTGTGGCCATTCTAGCATGTCCAATAGCATGTGTGCCCACAACATCTCCTAAATTATATCTGTCACAAACAGCTTTTGCATTCCCTAGATCTTTAATTACTTCAAGAGACTTTCCCATTGAAAGAATTTCTACGCCAGGAATACTTTCAATTTTTTGTGAAAATTCAAGCAAATCACTACTATCATATTCAATTTCATATCTAAGAGAGTAGGGAAGTATTCTTTCCTCTTTAACAATTTTTGCTCCAAGTTGAGAAATATGATTATCTACAATTTTTTTTCTCTCATCATAAACAGAAGCATCTTCCATTATTGATGAGCTACCTTCTCCAACATTCTCCCCAACTTTAAATCTCATTATAAAGTTTTGACCGTCCGTGTCACCGTAGAGAGCATATCCAGTGGAGTCTTCTCCTCTGTGTTTTAAAGCTTGAAGCATCCCCTGAAGCTCTTGACCAACGTTTGAAGATTTTCCTCTATGTATTAATCCCGCAATTCCGCACATATTTCTCCTTAATAAAATTTGTTTATGGTAGGCAATCCAAATAAGTATCTAGATCCCATTGAGTTGTTGCTCCTAAAAATCTTTCCCACTCATCATTTTTATACCAATGAAATATTTTATACATCTCATTTGGCATTGCAGATTGAATAACTTTATCTTCCGCTAAACGATCTAACGCCTCACCAAGACTTAAAGGTAATTTTTTAACATTTTTTCCAGCCTTTTGAGCTTCATAAATGTTTCTAGACTCAGGTTTTCCTGGATCAATTTTATTCGTTATTCCATCATCAAAAGCTTTTAACAAACCTGCTCCCATTAAATATGGATTATGCATAGAGTCTACTGATCGATATTCAAATCTTCCTGGTGCTGAAACTCTTAATCCGCAGGTTCTATTTTGATAACCCCAATCAGCATAAACTGGTGCCCAAAAACCTTGATCCCATAATCTTCTATATGAGTTAACNGTTGATGATCCAATTGCAGTTAATGCACCTAAGTGTTTCATAACACCACCAATNGATTTTAAACCAACTTTACCTGGTAACTGAACATCTTTTGTATCAGGCATAAAAGTGTTAGTTCCACCTTCAACATAAGTAAANACTTCATCCATACCTGGNAATGATTTATGACCCAATTTATTTACTTTATCTTTTCCACCTGTCCATAAAGACATATTGGTATGACAACCACTAGCTGANACNCCCATAAAAGGTTTAGTCATAAAACATGCAATTAAATTAAATTCTCTTGCAACTTGTGCACAAATTTGTCTGTATGTTGACAGTCTATCTGCATTTCTTAAAACATCATCGTACATCCAGTTTAATTCTAACTGGCCAGGAGCATCTTCGTGATCGCCCTGGATCATATCAAAACCCATTGCTCTAGCATATTCCATAACTTTCATGAAAACAGGTCTTAAAGACTCAAATTGATCTATATGATAACAGTAAGGTTTGGAAAAACCATTACCAGTAGGAGTTCCATCTGGGTTTTTAGTTAACCACATCATTTCAGGCTCTGTTCCTACTCTTAGTTGGTAGCCATGTTTTTTTTTAAATTCTTTAGCATGTATTCTTAAATTTCCTCGACAATCTGAAGTTAAGTGACCTCCTGGATTATCTCTTTCTTCTCTATTTCTAAAACAAGTAACAAATACTCTTGCAACATTTTTATCCCATGGTAGCTGAACAAAAGTTTCAGGATCAGGTATGCCAACCAATTCTTTGGCTTCTGGTCCATAACCTATGTAATTTTTATGACGATCCACAAATAAGTTTGCTGTTGCTCCATAAACTAATTGAAAACCTTTTTCGCAAGTTCTTTCCCAATGATCTGAAGGAATACCTTTTCCAACAACTCTGCCAGTTACAGATATGAATTGAAAAAAAATATATTTAATTCCAAGTTCATTAATTTTTGATCTTACTTGTTTAACAAGCTTTTCTCTACCGGGTTGTTTTACATGTTTTTCTAGATCTGTCATTTTTTTTCCCTTACTTATAAGATTAAAAAATGTAACTGAAAAAAAATTGTCTGTCTAGCTAGATAAATTAGCTCCAAGGGAAGGGACTGTTAGAAGTAGGGTGTAGTTCACCTTTCTCGTATCGGTTGAATCTAAACGGTTTTAATAATTCACTTTCATTTCCTAATATTTCCTCTGCTACGAGTTTTCCAACTCCCATCATTTTATATCCGTGATTTGAGTCAGCAATTACATAAACATTTTCGCAAAACTTATCAAACACAGGAAAACTATCCGGAGTAAAACAACCTAATCCACCTGAAGGTCCTTTTTTATACTGATTAGATTTACCTTCAAATCTTTTTTGACAATGAGCTAAAGCTGAAGACCACATATGTGCAAAATCATCTGTTGTTTGATAATCTTTAGATTGTAATCCATATGGATCTATTTTTACGTCTTCAACTTTATTGTCAACTTTAAATGGAGCAGCTCCACCTTGAATACCCAAATTTTCACAGATATCTGGCTTGTAATATATTCCCCACATTTTATCTGTTATTAATGATTTATCTCTATCAGAATACAAAGGTTCATCACTATCTACATGAATTAGTGGTGGCATTTTTCCGTCATCTGTTTTTAAAAAACCATCACCTACATTCATAATACCTTCCTGCAGAAACCAATACTTCCACATATTTTGATTATTTTTTGTTTCTCCATTATATTTTACAGAAATTTTTTGTGGCAACTCTAGCATTTCCCAAATTTTATAAATCCATGGACCTACAGCAACTACTACTTGTTCACATTCAATCGTACCTTTGTTAGTTTCAACTCCTGTTACTGCTTTACTATTACTTCCTCTTTTAAAACCGGTAACTTCAACTCCTGTAATAACATTAGCACCCTCAATTTTTGCTTTATTACCACAAGCATTTATTGCAATTTTGTTTGGTGAGTATCCACCTTGTTTTTCATGAAGTATACTTGTAATTCCTTTGGCTTGCCAATCGCTGAACATGTTTTTCATATAATTAAAACATTTTTCTTCACCTTCAATAAATTCTGAGTCGTATCCTATTTTTTGTTGTTGTTCATAAACTGAGGTCATGTCTTTCCTCATAGACTCAGTATTGATTTGCATAAAACCAACTGAATGATAATTAAATTCCTCTGAGTCTTTCTCCCATACTTCAACACTGTGTGCCATTAATTCCCTCATAGCTGGTTGAAAATAATTATTCCTTACAACTCCACATGCTATTCCACTAGCTCCAGCGGCAATTCCTGATTTGTCTAAGACAACTATATCATTTTCTTTAACGGTATGACCTTTAGCTCTTAACTTTTCACCAATATTCCATGCAGTGCTTAGTCCGTGAATTCCTGCACCAATGATTACAAATTTTGCTTTTTTTGGTATTTCCATTGCTTAACTTTATTTTTAGTGCGACAGAAATATATAGTTTTTTTTATAACTATTATTTATATATAAAAATTATACATTCTTAAATTAAGCTTAAAATACCTAATAGCTGATTTTTTTTAAAGTGTTTAAGTAATCATTGTATTCTCGAATAAAAGACTCGCTTGGTTTAATATTTTTTATTCGCTGATCAGTTGAAGTTTTTTCAAGATGAAAAAAACCTTTTTCACAAGCCTCGTTGATTATTAAAGCTGATTTTGGTCTGGATGTTTTAAATAACTTTGTTTTTAATTCTTCTACAGATAATTTTTGTTTGGTTTTATAAGCAGACATTACCAGTAGCATCATATGATAATGAGAGGGAGATTTTCTAAAAAAATAGTTACTCGAAGTATGTGATTGCTTCATTTGATCTTCCCAAAAATCTAAAAGTGTTTTTTTATTTTCAACCATGTTTTATACTTTAACTTTTGACTTAGTTGGATCATAAAATGGAAATGACANCACTTTAGCAGGAATTCTTTTTTGATGACCATCTATTTTGCCAACTTCAACTTTTGTTCCAATTTCAGCGTACTTTGCATCTATTCTACATAAAGCTATATTTTTATTCAGAGTTTTTGATAGCATGGCACTTGTTATTATACCGACTTGCCCTCTACCGATGTGAACTGAATTTCCGTTTGCAGCTGGTTCATGTCCAACTAATTCAAGACCTACTAGTTTTTTTTGAGGATTATTTTTTCTTTTTATCAATTCTTGTTTACCTATAAAATCATCCTCTTTTGTTTTAAGAGGTACAGTGAAACCAATGCCAGCTTCAAAAGGATCGGTTTTATCATCAAACTCATAACCATAAAATATTAATCCAGCTTCTATACGAACCATATCTAGAGCCTCTAATCCAAGAGGTGATATATTAAATTCTTTTCCAGCTTCCCAAACTTTATCCCACACTTTAGAAGCATCTTTTGGATGACACCAAATTTCAAAACCTAATTCACCAGTGTAACCTGTTCTTGATACAACTATTGGAGTTCCTGTAACGCTATCAATTCGCGCTATAGTTAATCTAAACCATTGTAAATCATCAATTGATGGCTGCGTATCAGGTGTCCATACAAATTTTTTTAAAATTTTCCTACTGTTAGGACCTTGAACAGCAATATTATGAATTTGATCAGTAGATGATTTTACCCACACTTTAAAATTTTTCTTTTTTGCTTGTTCTTTTAACCATTCACCACCATACTCTTGTCCACCAACCCATCTAAAATTATCTTGCCCAAACTTTAATAAAGTTCCATCGTCAATCATATTTCCATTTTCATAACACATTGCGGAGTAAACAACTTGACCAGTTGAAAGTTTTTTTATGTTCCTAGTTAAAGTGTATTGCATTAAGTTTTCTGCATCAGGACCAAGTATTTCAAATTTTCTTAATGGTGATAAATCTGTTAAAATTGCACTTTCTCTACATGATGTATATTCTTTTACAGCACCATAGTTTGTATAGTTATTAGCCAACCAATAACCATTATAATTTACAAAATTTTTTGTAAGTTTTGAGGTTTTGCTGTGAAAGCCTGTTTCTTTGGTTATTTTTGGTTCTGAATTTGTATTCACTCTAAAAGCTACCCCTTTCGAGATCTTTTTATCTTTTGGATAAGTTCTAACAAATATATCTGTCGGATTCCATCCATTTGCTGCATCTACATCACATGGACACGCAGAAGATGCACAAGTAAGATCTTTTAATGCTCTAAAAAGTACATAATCTCCAGGTCTTGACCAAGGTTCATCAAAAGTTGCAACGTTATTTGCATCTATTGCAGTATTAAAAAAAAGATTAATAGCTATCCATCCTTTTCGAGGTTTAACATCATATCTTTTTAAAGAATTATTAAAATTCTCAGAGCAATTTATGTGTCCTAAATAACCCATATCTTCATAGTATTTAGAAGTACAAGCATAATTAAAAGTATCGTGTCTACCAACTGTATCTCTTACTACTTCAATCACTGGATCGTGATTTGCATCAAAAAATTTTGAAAACAAGCCAGGCATTGGATAAGCTCCACCCATAAAAGTTCGTGTAGCAGTAGGGTCTATTATACTTTCTATTCCCTGATCTAATTTTTTTTTGTCAAAAGCCAAAAAATCAGAACATTGTCTTCCACCTGGATCAATTACTTGAATATATTCACCTGCTTTTACTTCGTAAGTTTCAGACGACATTCTTTTTACAAAAGTTTCTGTGATGGGATCGTATAAAGGTTCAGGTAAAATAAATTGTTCTTCTTTAATATCAAATTTAGATCTATGAATAAAAATAGTTAAACTAGTTGGTGGATTTTGATTATGAACATTCATTTCATTGCCTGGTGAAGCCAACATAACAATACATTTATCTTTTGATTTCAAAATTATCTTTTCACCCATTGGACAATCTTCACTAAATATAATTGAAGAATTTGATTTGTTTAATTCAAGCTTCTTTTTTTTTAATAATTTTGAAATTTTTTCATCTTGATTAATATTTTTTTTTAAATAATCACCGTTCGAATTCTTTTTTAAATTAAGGATTGATAGGTCTTCTTTTCCTTTTGAATTAAATACCATAGCTTCACAAAGTTGTTTTCCTTCATCATTTATGATTTCTATTTTGTCTTCAGGAAAAATTTCAAAAACATTAATTCCACCACCTTGTATATTATATCTTTCAACTCCAGGTGGTAATGTTCTTAAGCCAGGATTTTTAATAGCATTACTAGTTAATGACATAAACAGTGCCTTTTTTATATAGATATAATATATCTATATCTTCTTGTTGACTATAAATTTCCTAAGGCACATAATTGCTAATCTTAATATTAAGGAAAGGGGTAAAAATGAAAAATAAAAACTTACCGCTAATAATAATTGGGATAGCAGTTATTATTGGTGTTATTTTCTTCATGCAGTCTGGAGACAAAACTGCGAAGAAAGCTGGAGACAGTGCTGAGCCGATTATAATACCGACTCATAACTGGTCTAGCCAAGTTGTAATGGCCTATGTAATAGGTGGTATTTTTGAAGCTAACGGGAACAATGTAAAATATGTTCCAGCTGACTCCCAAGCAGTTTATGAATCAATTCGTATAGGTGATGTAACAATATCACACGAAGTGTGGGAATCTGCTTTTGGTAAATCATTTACTACTGCTCTTGATAAGGGTGGTATACTTGATTGGGGAGATCACGAAGCTAGAACTCTTGAAGACATGGGGTATCCTGATTGGGTTGCTGACAAATGTCCAGGTCTTCCAGATTGGACTGCTTTAAAAAATCCTGATTGTGCAAAAGCTTTTGTAACACCTGACTCAGGTGGAAAAGGTCGAATGTTAGAAGGACCACAAACGTGGCACGGGGATTTAATACCTCAAAGAATTGATGCTTTAGGTTTAGGAGATCTTTGGACTGTTAAGTTTGCTGGAAGTGCAGATGCACTTTGGGCAGAATTAGCTGCAGCTAAAAAAGAAGATAGAGGGACTATCATCTTTAACTGGACACCAAATTTTACAGATGGTGCTGGGTTTACATTTATAAAATTCCCTCCATACACTGCTGGTTGTAGACCAGAAGATGGTGGTGATGGTAAATGTGGGTCGCCTGATGGATATTTGAAAAAAGCTGTTAATGCAGATTTTCCAAAAACTCATCCAGGAGCAGCAGATATTTTCAAAAAAATGTCTTTCTCTACAGGACAAATTGGAGCAATGGCTGCTTTAGTTGACCTAGATAAAATGACTCACGAAGATGCAGCTAAAAAATGGTTAGCTGATAATGAGTCAGTTTGGAAATCTTGGGTGAACTAAATTATAGAGCGTAATATTAGATAAAATATAATCTCTCCCAACATATGTTGGGGGGGATTTTTTTTTGTAAAATTTTGTGTAAAATATAAAAATGAAAAAATATTTTTTTATAATAATTTTAAGTTTATTAATTTCATTTTCTGCCTCAGCGCGTAAAGTAGGATGTAAAGAAGGTAATTGTGAAAATGGTTTTGGTTTGTGGGTTTCCACTGATGGCACAACATATGAAGGAGAATGGGCTGGAACAAAAAAAAATGGTCAAGGAATTGAAACTTGGCCTAATGGATATATTTATAAAGGTGAATTTAAAAATAGCGAGTGGAGTGGACAAGGAACTTTAACTTTTCCAAATGGNGCAACTTATGAAGGAGAATGGGCNAANGGTTTNATGAATGGNNAAGGAACNTTNACTTGGTCNGATGGNAAANANAAAACNGGNANTTGGANAAANGGNNAATTANANGAATAATTAAAATAATGNTANAANANANATATNTAAATAAATTAAAAGNNTTACCNGANCCANTTAGNCAATTTGGTGGTCTAGTTTCAATAACAGTTTTTGTTATTTTGTCATTTGCTATTTTAAATATTTATTGGGGTGGAGGTGATGAATTAATTAGAAAAATGAAAATAGAAGAAGATAGAATAGCACAAGAAAAAAAATTAAATAAAGTTATATCAAGTCTTCCATCAGGTATTCTAGTATTCTACGATGGAACTGATAATTATAAATTATCTAAAAAACAATACGAAGCAGTTTGCAATATAACCAAGCTTATTCCACAACGTGCTATTATGGCTGCTCATTTCTTAAATTATAAAGCTTATGAATTGTATACTATTAATGGTAATAAAATTGATGACACTTATGTCAAATGGAACAAAGATAAAAATAAATGTTTTGCTGGTTACACTGTAAGCGGAAGCAATGTTGGGGTAAACGAAACAGTTAATGTTAGTGGAGAGGTCTTAAGTTTTTTAAGCACAGGTATAGATACTAGAGTTTATTTTATTAAAAATTTTTAAAAAAGGAGGATAACAATTATATAGATTTTATTTTTACTGAATATCATATAACTTGTTAAATGAAATGACTGATGCCGTAATTAAATGTGAGTCTGTATATAAAATATTTGGTGCAAATGCTAAAAAAATGCTCCAAGAAGCCAATGGAAATGTAGATGCAAAAACATTTCAAGAAAAAGGATGTATTGTAGGAGTCAACAACGCATCTTTTGAAGTTTCAAAAGGAGAAATGTTAGTAGTAATGGGATTATCTGGCTCAGGAAAATCTACATTGTTAAGATGTATTTCTAGATTAACAGACGCTACGGATGGAAAAATCTACATAGAAGGTCAAGATTTGCTCTCCTTAAATAATAAAGAATTAATTGAACTTAGAAGAAATAAAATGGGAATGGTTTTTCAAAGTTTTGCTTTACTTCCACATAAAACAGTTTTGGAAAACATTGCCTTCCCACTTCAAATCAAAGGAGTTGAAATTGAAGATAGTGTCAACAAAGCTATGGACATGGTTAAACTCGTTGGTCTTGATGGAAGAGAAAATTATTTTCCACGAGAACTTTCCGGAGGGCAACAACAAAGGGTTGGTATTGCTCGATCGTTAGCTGTTGAACCTGATATTTGGTTTCTAGATGAACCTTTTTCTGCATTAGATCCATTGATCAGAAAAGAAATGCAAGATGAATTTTTAAGACTTCAAGAAAAGTTAAAAAAAACAATCATGTTTATTACCCATGATTTTGACGAAGCATTAAAACTTGCTGATAGAATAGCAATTATGAAAGATGGAGTAATTGAACAATTAGATACTCCTGCAAAAATTGTTCTAAATCCTGCAACTGAATATGTAAAAAAATTTACTGAAGAAGTGCCAAGAGAAAAAGTTTTAATAATTGAAGATGTGATGGATTCAGCAACTACAGATAATCTAAGTGATATAAAAGTTTCAAAAGATGAGATAATCGAGAATGTAGCTGAAAAGATTTTGTCTCAACAAAAATCTGTAGCCGTAACTGATGAAAATAATAAAATTATTGGTACTGTTCATCCTTCAAAAATAATCCATACTGTTTTTGGAGGAAGAAAAGACAACAATTAAATTATGGAATTATTAAAAAAATACCCAAAATTATTCCAATGGATATTTTTGTTAGTTGTATTTTTTGTCTTATGTTTTGCAATTGATGTTCCTGAAACCTATAAATTTATAAGAGGCCAAGCTGAATTTATTAAAGATCCAAATCAAAGTACTTACACATTATTTGGTAAAGAAGTAAGGTATTATGCATTTGACAACTTTTGGAGACTACCCCCTTTACTTGGATGGTTACCCATTTGGATAAATGATGGTTTATTTTTCTTACTAAATGAATGGATGCCAATGGAATTTTGGGATTCAAAAACACAAGAATATAAAACGCGACCTTTAGTATTACAAATAACAAGAAATATAACAGCGTTCATGACATTTCTAATTGAATTAATTAGAGAATTTTTATTAGGTGGCGTTGAAACAATCGTTGCATTTACAAGTTGGAATTTTGTAAGCTCATATTCTTGGGCGAAATTACCAGGCTTACCTTGGACAGTAGTTGCAGCAGGTGCTGCAATATTAGGTTATAAATTAAGTGGTAAGGGCCTAGCTATATTTGCTGGTTTAGTCATGATTTATATTTCTATATTTGGTCAATGGAAACCATCAATGCAAACTCTTTCTTTTATACTTGTGGCTGCTCCACTTTCTTTTATTTTTGGCTTGGGTTTAGGTATTTGGGCTTACAAGAGTAAACGTGTTGAGAAAGCTTTATACCCAATACTTCTAGTTATGCAGACCATGCCTCAATACGCTGTTCTAGTTCCTGCAATGGTTTTGTTTGGAATTGGTGATCACGCTGCAGTCATTATAACAATGGTTGTTGCTATTCCACCAATGATACTATTAACCTTATTAGGTCTTAGAGGAGTATCTCCTGAAGTAATTGAAGCTGGTAAGATGAGTGGGTGTAACAATTGGCAACTTATGCTCGAAGTATTAATTCCAACAGCAAGAAGAGATATTTTAATTGGTGTTAATCAGGTCATTATGGTTTGTTTTTCTATGGCAGTTATTTCAGCATTTATAGGTGCTAAAGGACTAGGGTGGAATTTATTGTTAGCCTTAAACCAATTGAATATTGGGTTAGCATTAGAAGCTGGTTTATGCATTAGTTTGATTGCAATACTTTTGGATAAAATGTCTTTAGCTTGGGCAAATAAACAAAAAGATTATTTTGGTAATCTGACTTTTTATGAACGTTATAAAAATGGATTATTTTTTGCTAGCTCAGTACTTATTGGAGTGATACTTGCCTACATTGGATCTTTTTACTTTAAAGAAGGTTTTAATTATTTATTTGAGGTTCCACATAATAAAGGAATATCAACCGCAGATTTCTGGAATAAAGGAGTTGATTGGATTTGGGATACCTTTTTTCAAACTTTAAAAACATTTAATACTTGGTTGATAACAGAAGTTCTTCAACCAATGAGAGCTTTATATCTAAGAATGCCAGCTGTTGCTACTTTAGTATTGGTAGTTGGAGCGGGTTATATAATTGGTGGAATTCGTTCAGCTTTTACAGTTGGAGGATTAGCATTATTTATAGCTCTAAGTCCATGGTGGGATAGAGCTTTAGTCACAACCTATATGGCAACTTTTGGTGTTATTGCATCTTGTATAATTGGATCAGTTGTTGGAACTTTATGTCAACAAAACAAATACACTACAAAATTTATGCTGGCCGTATGCGATATTTTTCAAACATTTCCTTCATTTGTATACTTAATTCCAGTAATGATGCTTTTTGGTGTAACAGACACATCAGTATTAATTGCAGTAATTGTTTATGCTACTATACCCGCTACTAGATACACAATTGAAGGGTTAAGAAGTGTTCCAGCTGGACTACATGATGCCGCTACAATGTCGGGTGTAACAAAATTACAAAGATTATTCAAAATAGAATTTCCTCTAGCATTTCCACATATGATGCTTGGTTTAAATCAAACAATCGTATTTGCTTTGTTTATGGTTATTATTGGAGCATTTATAGGAACAGAAGATTTAGGACAATATATTTTAAAAGCTTTATCTGATAAGGCAGGTGGAGGTAAAGGATTAGTACTTGGTATCTGTGTTGCGTTCATAGGCCTGATATTTGATAATTTAATCAGAACTTGGGTTGAAAAAAGAAAAAAACATCTTGGGATAAAATAGAATTATTGTTTAATTTTAAATTAATTAGAAATGAATATTAAAGTTATAAATATTATTGGATGGATTTTATTTTTAATTTCTTCAATTGGCTTCATTATGTCTAGCTTTGGAAATTTTTGGGCTATGTTTGGAAGTATTTTCTTTTTATTTGGTTGTTTAGTTTTTTTAATACCTTATCTAAAAAAACAAGACTAAACTATTTTTTTGGTTGTTTTAAAAAAGCTTTCGAAGAGTCATCCATGGCTGTTGCCCAAGGTGTATGGTGAATTGGTGCAATAGATCCCGTAACAGGTGAAGAAAAAGATTTATTTCTATAAGTCATAATATTTTCTACTTTGTGGTGTTCCCATTCTTTAAAATGCTTCCTAATCAATTCAAAGTCAATTTTTGGATAATCTGATAATTCATGAAGTTCTTTTGTGTACTCAGTTTGAAAATCTATCATTTGATCTGGATTTTCTAATTTTTCCTCAATAGCAACCCATTTATTTATGTCTTTTTCAATTTCTGAACTATTTGGCATTTCAATTTTTTGCATTATCACATCCCTTGCATACCAAGCCTGACAGTCGAACATATTAAAAGTATGAAATTGATCTTGCATGCCTAAATAAAGTAACTTGTGATTATCTTGCCATACAACCCCTTTATATAGTTTCGGTGGATATAATCTGTTTCTAGTTTTTAGTTTAAGGTTTTCAGTTAAAAAGGGAAAATGATGTAGATAACCAGAACATAAAATTATTGCATCAGCTTCTTGTTCATGACCATCTTTGAATATTGCTTTATTTCCATCCAGTCTATCCAAATAATGTACCTCTTTTACTCCTTCGGGCCATTTAAATCCCATTGGATTATTTCTGTAGCCTATAGTTACACTTTTAGCACCATATTTATGACATTGAAGAGCTACATCTTCTGCTGAATAACTGCTTCCTAAAACAATAACATTTTTTCCTCTAAACTCTTCTGCATCTCTAAAATCATGTGAATGCATAATTCTACCAGGAAAAGATTTCATTCCAGGATATTCTGGAATAAAAGGTACAGAAAAATGTCCAGTNGATACAACTACATAATCAAAAATATCTTTTGAAAATTTATCGTTTTTTTTATCTAGAGATGTAATTTCAAAATTATTTCCGTTAAAAATAACACTTAAAACACTAGTATTAAATTTAACTTTGTTTTTTAAATTACCCTTTTTTACTCTTCCAGTTATGTAATCATACAAAACTTCTCTTGGTGGAAATGATGGAATTACTTTTCCAAAATGCTCATCAAACGAATAGTCAGCAAATTCTAAACATTCTTTAGGACCATTAGACCAAAGATATCTATACATACTATTAGGAACTGGATCGCCATATTGATCAGATCCTGTCCTCCAACTGTAATTCCATAAACCACCCCAATCATCTTGTTTTTCAAAACAGGTTATTTCTGGTATTTTTTCACCATTTTTTTCTGCCTGTTCAAAAGATCTCAACATAGACAAACCACATGGCCCAGCTCCTATTATTGCTACTTTTGTCATAAAATTTTTTTACTCATGTTAAATTTATAAATGTATTTTACTTACAAAATAATAATAATTGAAATAATATTTATTATTAAAATTAACTTATATTACAGTCCTTTTGTAGGGGTAGAAAAGAATATAATAATGAAAGCTATATTAGCTATAGATCAAGGGACAACTTCAACGAGAGCAATTGCCTTTTCAACTGAAGGTAAAAAATTATTTTCATCACAATTAGAATTTAAACAATATTTTCCAAAAAACGGATGGGTTGAGCATAACCCAAATGAAATTTGGGTAAAAACTTTGAAGGTAATAAAAAATGTTAAAAATAAGTGTGAAAAAAATAAAATAAAAATTATTACAATTGGAATTACAAACCAACGCGAAACAACAATTTTGTGGGACAAAACTAATGGAAAGCCAGTTTATAACGCAATTGTATGGCAAGATAGAAGGACTGAAAATTATTGTAAAAAAATTAAAAATAAAGAAAATTTAATTAGAAAAAAAACAGGNTTATTTATTGATCCNTATTTNTCAGCAACTAAAATTAAATGGGTATTAGATAATGTNNCAAAAGCNAAAAAACTTTNAAAAAAAAACCTTTTACTATTTGGAACAATCGATAGTTTTTTAATCTGGAAATTGACAGGAGGAAAACTTCATGCAACAGATGCAACAAATGCTTCTAGAACGATGCTTTTTAATCTAAACAAAAATAAATGGGATCACGATATTCTAAAAATTTTTAAAATAAAGAAAAATATTCTACCAGTTGTTAAAAATTCTGCCGATGACTTTGGCTTCACAAGTAAAAAAATTCTTGGAAAAAAAATATCTATTTCGGCTGTACTTGGAGATCAACAAGCTGCAGCAGTTGGTCAAGGTTGTTTTGAAAAAGGATCAGTCAAAAGTACATATGGTACCGGAGCCTTTGTTATAATGAATACAGGTAATAAAAAATTAATATCGAAAAATAGGTTACTAAGTACAATTTGCTATCGCTTAAATAATAAAACAACTTATGCATTAGAAGGTTCAATTTTTATAGCTGGTGCTGGAGTTCAGTGGCTAAGAGATAAAATTAAATTAATTAACAATGCATATGAAACTGAAAATATTGTACGATCAAAAAGAAATAACCAAGGTATTTATCTTGTACCAGCCTTTACAGGTTTAGCTGCGCCTTATTGGAGCCCGAACTCACGTGGGCTTATAACAGGCCTTACAAGAAATAGTGATTGGAAAGATTTGGTAAGAGCGGTAATTGAATCTGTAGCTTATCAAAGTTTTGATTTATTTGATTCTATGAGAAAAGATGGGTTAAGACCAAAAATTGTTAAAGTTGATGGAGGAATGGTTGCAAATAATTGGTTTTCACAATTTTTAGCTGACATATTAAATTTAAAAGTAATAAGATCTAAAGTGGAGGAAACTACAGCATTGGGAGTAGCCTTTATGGCAGGATATCAAGTTGGTGTTTATAAATCTCTTGATCATATAAAATCAAAATGGAAAAAAAGAAGAGATTTTATACCAAAAATGAACAAAAATTATCGAAATAAGTTATTGCAAGGATGGAAACAAGCAATTAGAAAAACTTTAGCATAATTTTGTTATGACAAAAATTTTAATTATTGGTGGC
>NHKK02000009.1 GCA_002169475.2 Candidatus Pelagibacter sp. TMED239 | reverse complement strand
TACTAAAGAACTAATAGAAATCATATCAGGAGCAGAAAGTTTATAATTATGAGCAAAGGAATAATTACACAAGTTATTGGAGCAGTAGTAGACGTAAAATTTGAAAAAGAACTTCCAGAAATTTTAACAGCACTAGAATGTAAAAATGGAGATAACAGGCTAGTTTTAGAAGTAGCTCAACATTTAGGAGAGTCTACTGTTAGAACAATCGCAATGGATGCTACCGAAGGATTAAAAAGAGGGGATGAAGTAACTAATACTAATACCCCTATACAAGTACCTGTTGGACCTGAAACACTAGGAAGAATTATTAACGTAATTGGAGAACCAATTGACGAAAAAGGTGAAGTTAAAACTAAAGAAAGTTGGCCTATACATAGACCTGCACCAGAGTTTAATGATCAGTCAACCGAAACAGAAATACTTGTTACAGGTATAAAAGTAATTGATTTATTAGCACCCTATGCAAAAGGTGGAAAAATTGGATTATTTGGTGGAGCTGGAGTTGGAAAAACAGTTTTAATTATGGAATTAATCAATAACGTTGCAAAAGCACATGGTGGGTTTTCAGTTTTTGCAGGTGTTGGAGAAAGAACTAGAGAAGGAAATGATCTTTATCACGAAATGATGGAGTCTGGCGTAATTAAACCAGATGGTCCAGGATCAAAAGCAGCATTAGTTTATGGACAAATGAATGAACCACCTGGTGCTAGAGCTAGAGTTGCTCTTACTGGATTGACTGTAGCAGAATATTTTAGAGATCAAGAAGGACAAGACGTTCTTTTTTTCGTAGATAATATATTTAGATTTACTCAAGCAGGTTCTGAGGTATCAGCTCTTTTAGGAAGAATACCCTCCGCTGTTGGTTATCAACCTACATTAGCAACCGATATGGGTAATCTTCAAGAAAGAATTACTACAACTAACAAAGGATCAATTACTTCTGTACAGGCAATTTATGTACCTGCTGACGATTTAACTGACCCAGCACCAGCTACATCATTTGCTCACCTAGATGCAACTACAGTTCTTTCTAGACAAATTGCAGAAATAGGAATTTATCCAGCGGTAGATCCTTTAGACTCAACATCAAGAATTTTAGATCCTAGAATTGTAGGTGATGAACATTATAGAGTTGCTAGAGAAGTTCAAAAAATCTTACAAACCTATAAATCTCTTCAAGATATTATTGCCATTTTAGGTATGGATGAGTTATCTGAAGAAGATAAATTGGTAGTAGCAAGAGCTAGAAAAATACAAAGATTTTTATCTCAACCATTTTTTGTTGCTGAAGTATTTACAGGATCACCAGGTAAACTGGTTGATCTAGATTCAACAATAAAAGGTTTTGCTGCAATTTGTAAAGGTGATTATGACCATCTGCCTGAAGCAGCTTTTTATATGGTAGGAACGATTGAAGAAGCAATTGAAAAAGGTGAAAAAATGGAGAAAGAAGCTGCTGCTTAATGAGTGAAGAGTTTAAAGTTGAAATAGTAAATCCAGAAAAATCTTTTTTAATTAAAGAAGATGTTGTAGAGGCCGTTGTACCTGCTTTTGAAGGTGAGATGGGAATTCTAAAAGATCATATCTCTATAATTTCTTTCCTCAAACCAGGTATAATCAAAATTTTATCAAAATCAGGTGATGAAAATTACTTTGTTGAAGATGGAATTGTTGAATTTAAAAATAATAACCTTTCAATTTTGACAAGTTCAATATTTAATCTTACCGAAATGGATAAATCTAAGCAACAAGATTTACTTAAACTGGCAGAGGAAGAAGCAAATAAATCAGATATTAATGATCAATCTAAATATTTATTAGATCAAAAAATAGAAGTACTGAAATCTCTTAATTAATTATTTTTTTAACTTTTTCTTTAATCTCTTTGTAAACATCAAGTTTAAAATCAACTACTACATCAGTAATTAAGTCCAGATCTATCCATTTCCAATCTAAAAATTCTGGATTTTTTGTTTTAATATTTATTTCTCTATCTTCTCCGGTAAATCTCATTAAGAACCATTTTTGTTTTTGACCTCTATACTTACCTTTCCAGATAATGCCCAATAAATGGTCAGGAAGTTTATATGTAGTTATACTATCTAATTCTTTGATTAATTTTACGTTTTTGATACTAGTTTCTTCTTCCAATTCTCTATATGCAGCCTTTAAAAAATCTTCGTTATAATCAATACCACCCTGCGGCATTTGCCAAAAATTTTTTGGATTATCTATTCTCTTCGCAACAAATACTTTGTTATCTTTGTTTAAAACAACAATTCCTACACCACTTCTTAGCGGCAATTTGCTAAAATTTTTTTTCATTTATCCGTTAAGTAATTTAATTGCGTAATTTAACTGATTATCATTTTCAGTTTTTATTTTGAAATTATCGCCTTCCTCATAAACTTCAATATCTGGCCTAACACCAACTTCCGAGATAGATTTTCCTGAAGGAAGATAATATTTCGCAACNGTTAGACGTATTGCTCCTTTGTTTCTTAGAGGAATTATTGATTGTACCGAGCCTTTTCCGTAACTTCTTTCACCAAGTATGATTGCTCTTTTATGATCTTTTAAAGCACCAGCAACAATTTCAGACGCTGATGCAGAGCCATAGTTAATTAAAACTAATATAGTTTTACCATCTGTAATATCACCTTTTTTTGCAAACCATTTTCTATTTTCTGATTTTTTTCTGCTTTTTGTGGATACTATTTCACCATTTTCTAAAAAAAAATCCGTAATCTTAATTGCTTGCGATAATAATCCTCCAGGATTGTTTCTTAGATCTAAAATAAATGCATTTAAATCATNATTTTTTTTTAATTTTNCAATTTCTTTTTTTATTTGTTGACTACTGTTATCATTAAATGAGGTTAATCTTATATATCCAATATTATTATCCAAAAGATCAGCTTTAACAGATTGGATTTCAATAATNTCTCTAATTATATTGAATGTTAAAGCTTTTTTAACNCCTCTTCNTCTTACTGTTAATTCAATTCCAGAGCCTACTGGACCTCTCATTAAATCAACTGCTTCAGTTAATGATTTACCTTGAACTTGAATATTATTAATTTTTACAATGTAATCTCCAGCTTTTAAACCAGCTTTTGATGCAGGCGTATCATCAATTGGAGAAATTACTTTTACAACTCCCGCTTCCATACCAACTTCAATACCAAGTCCTCCAAATTCACCACTAGTTTCAGTTTGCATTTCTTCAAGTATCTCTGGGGACATNTAAGCAGAGTAAGGATCAAGTGATTGNAGTAGACCATTAATAGCTGAGTCCATGTTTTCAGANTGATCAATTTCATCAACATATTCTTTATTTATTTTTTCAAGAACTTCTCCAAAAAGATCAATTTTTTTATAAATATCAATTTCTGCTGAATTTCCTTTTTGAATAAAAAATAAAAGNGNAAAAAAAATTATNAAATAAAGTTGAATTTTTTTCATATAACAACTTTTTCTTTTGGTATTAGTTCTGACCAAATTTTTTCAAGCTCATAAAANTTACGTTTTTCAGGATGAAAAATATGTACAATTAAGTCAATTCCATCAACTATTTTCCATTCATTGCTTTCTTTACCTTCTATCCTAGAGTTTTTAATACCATTGTCTTTAAATTTTTCTAATACTTGTTCTGACAAAGATTGGATATGTCGGGATGAAGTCCCACTTGCAATTATCATATAATCACCCATAGAACTTTTATCTTTAAGATCAATAGTGACAATGTTTTGTGCTTTATTAAAATCTAGTGTGNTGATTATTAATTCTTTAAGATCTGAAATTTTATCCATTAATTGAATTTAGATTATCAAATTTTTCTTAATTGAGAAGATGAAATGTTGACTTTTTTAAACTCAACAAATGATAGAATATTTTTACTTAGCTTCTTAAATGTCTTTGATTTTAGTGAATTTTTTTTATATCCGTGACGATCAAAGACAAGAATATTACATTTTTGNGAAATAGATTTTGATTTNTGCCANTTNTGAAAGTTAATTAGGTTATCCGCTCCCATTAAAAANTAAATTTCAATATTCTTATTTTTTTTAAGATAATTTATTAAATCAATTGTTTTATTTGATTTAATAACANTTTCATAAAATTTAACTTTTATAAAAGAATTTTTACCAACAATTTTTTTACAATCTTTAATTCTTTTAGTTAAAGAATTTTTACTATCTTTTTTAAAAGGATTTTTTTTAGTTATTGCCCAGATAATTTTTTTTAAATCGAATCGTTTTTTTGCTTCTTTTGAGATNGTTAAATGACCTTTGTGAGCTGGATCAAANGATCCNCCCAATACTCCAATCTTAATTTTTTTATCTTTCAATTTAATCTCTTATTTTTCCTTTACTTGAAATTTCATATTTAAATGAAACTAATTGTTCTAGACCAACNGGGCCTCTTGGAGGAAGTGTATTAGTTGAAATACCTACCTCACCACCAAAACCAAATTCACCACCATCNGCAAANTGGGTNGAAGTATTATGCATTGCNATAGAGCTTTTTATATTTTTTAAAAATTTNATCGCAGTTTTTTTATTTTTAGTAATTATCGAGTCTGTATGCATAGTTCCATATTTNTTTATATGATCAATAGCCTCTTCAGAACTTTTNACAGCTTTCACAGACACAGTTGCTGCTAAATATTCTGTGGACCAATCTTTTTCTTTTGCTGNATATATTTTTCCTTTATAATATTTTCTTATAAGGTTATCTCCATATATTTTACAATTATTATCTTCAAGTCTCTTTAAAATAGGATTACAAAAATTTTTAATTATTCTTTTGTGAAAAAGAATAGTTTCAGTNGCACCACAAATGCTAGTATTTCTTAACTTTGCATTATAAATTATATTTGATGCCATATTTAAATTTGCATCTTTATCTACAAATGTATGACAAAGACCTTCCAGGTGACCAATGATAGGAATTTTAGATAATTCTTGAACTCTTTTAACTAAGTTTTTTCCTCCTCGAGGAATTATTACATCAATATATTTTTTCATTTTTGAAAGCATTATATCGACCATTTTTCTATCTTTAGAGTCTACAAATTGAATAAAATTTTCATTAACTCTATTCTTCTTTAAAGCTTTTCTAAATAAATTTGCTAAAATTCTATTTGTGTTTATTGCCTCAGATCCACCTTTTAAAATAACTGCATTTCCAGACTTAAAACATAAACCTGCAACATCTGAAGTTACATTTGGTCTGCTTTCGTAAATAACTCCAATAACACCTATTGGTATTGATACTTTTTTAATATTTAATCCGTTAGGTCTACTCCATTTTTTCAATATTACATTTACAGGGTCTTTTAGTTTTGAAATTTTTTTAATAGAGTCCCTAATATCTCTTAGTTTTAATTCATTAATATAAAGTCTATTAATAAGATTTTGTTTTAATTTTTTACTCTCAGCAAATTTAATATCTTTTTTATTTTCTCTTAGAATAGATTTTTTTTCTTTATCTAGTAATAGAGCATAAGTATTTAATACTTTGTTTTTAGTATAAGTATTAATTTTTTTTTCTGATGCTTTTCTACTTTTAATNCCAATTAAATTCATAAATTTACTCATTTTAAACCTCTACCATATCATCTTTATGAATAACCTCTGATTTTGCTANATAACCTAATAATTTTTCTATTTCATTAGAGTGATGACCCATAATTTTTATTATTTCTTCAGATGTAAAAGAACTTAAGCCTCTTGCACATTCTACATTTTTTTTATCTAAAATTTTTATATGATCTCCTTTGTTAAATTTTCCTGAGATTTTTTTTATTCCAGCAGCTAATAAACTTTTTCCAGATCTTAAAGCTTTTTTAGCACCATCATCAATTATAATTGAACCTTTTGGTGCAATTGAACTTATTATCCATTTTTTTCTAGCATGAAGTTTTGAAACTTTAGGACTAAACCATGTACAATTATTTTTTTCCATAATTTTTGAAATTGGATTTGNATANAGACCATTTGCAATAACCATACTGCAACCAGCTAATTGACAGATTTTTGCTGCTTCAATTTTAGTTTGCATTCCTCCACTTCCGTATTCATTTATACCTTTAGTATTAATCTCTTTTAAATCTTTTTTTATATCATTTACTTTTTTGATNAATTTAGAATCTTTAAATACTTTTGGGTTTTTTGTATAAAGTCCATCTACGTCTGAAAGAAGTATTAAAGTATCGGCATCAGTTATTTGAGCAACTCTTGATGCTAATCTATCGTTGTCACCATACTTAATTTCACTNGTAGCTATTGTGTCATTTTCATTAACTATTGGAACAAAANNTAAATTAAATAAGTTCTCAAAAGTTCTTTTTGCATTTAAAGATCTTCTTCTCTCCTCAGTATCCTCAAGTGTAAGCAGAATTTGAGAAATATTTAATTTATATTTACTAAAAGTTTGTGAAAATAGATTCATTAATTCTATTTGTCCAATAGATGCTATAGCTTGACTTTTATCAAGNTTGATACTTTTTTTATTAAAATTCATTTTTTTGCAACCCAAAGCTATTGCTCCAGAACTAACGATNACAATTTTTTGATTATTATCTTTTAATTTTNGAATATCTTTTGCAAAGCTTGATAACCATTTTTTTCTTATTTTTTGATTTTTATCAACAAGCAATGAAGAGCCAATTTTTATCACAATTATTTTAGAATTATTAAGATACATAAGATAATAATTTTGCTTTAATTTTAGATATAGATTCTTTTTCCAAAGTTGTGATAGTCATNACTTCACAATTCTTATCTTTTGAAAAATGATCAATCAAATCTTTAGTTGTTTCTTCATCTATTAGATCAATTTTATTAAGAACTACAAGCTCTTTTTTTTTTAATAGTTTTGAACTGTAATTTTTTAATTCATTTTTAACTTGTTTATATGAATCATTCAGATCTAAATTAGTAATATCTATTAGNTGNAACAATGATTTACATCTTTCAATATGTTTTAAAAACTTAATGCCTAANCCCACACCTTCATGTGCTCCTTCAACAAGACCTGGAATATCAGCAATTGTTATTTCTTTATCATCGTATGATGCAACTCCTAAATTAGGATTAAGTGTAGTAAATCTATAATTTGCAATTTTTGGATTTGCATTTGTTAATGCTGCNAANAAACTGGATTTNCCTGCATTTGGTAAACCAATTATTCCAATATCGGCAATTGTTTTTAATTGGAGCCAAATAGTAAATTCTTCACCTTTAATCCCTTTTGTAAATTTTCTAGGTGCTCTATTTGTTGAACTTTTAAATCTAGTATTTCCAAGNCCACCTTTNCCACCTGCNGCNGCAACAAATTCNTCTCCTTTTTTATNAAAATCAAATATTAAAGTTTTATTATCTTCTTCAAAAACTTGNGTNCCNAGAGGTACCTTTAAAATTAAATCATCCCCACTTTTACCTGTACAATTTTGACCAGCACCATTTTCTCCTCTTTGAGCTTTATGATGTTGTTGATATCTAAAATCAATTAGAGTGTTTAGATTTTCTTCAGCTTTTAAAATTATTGATCCACCTTTGCCACCATCTCCACCATCTGGTCCTCCAAATTCGACATATTTTTCTCGTCTAAAACTAGGTGAACCATCACCACCGTTTCCAGCTTTAATATAAATTTTTACTTGATCTAAGAATTTCATAATACAACATTTATTTAAGTTGTATTATTAATTGGGTTTTACAGAAACGAAAGTTCTATCTGATTTAGATTTCTTAAATACAACTTTGCCTTTAACAATTGAAAAGATTGAATGATCTTTACCCATTCCTACATTTTCGCCAGGAAAAATTTTAGTTCCCCTTTGTCTTACAATTATATTTCCAGGAATTACTGTTTCACCACCGTACTTTTTGACCCCAAGTCTTCGTCCAGCACTGTCTCGTCCGTTTCTTGATGATCCACCTGCTTTTTTTGTTGCCATAAATTACCTAGATTATTTGTTTGTTACTTCTTTTTTTTGTTTAACTTCAGTCTCAACTTTTTTAACTTCAGCTTCAACTTTCTTAGTTGGCTTAATTATTTTTTCTGCTTCAGATAAAACTTTACCATCTTTTGAAAAAATTTTATTAATTCTTATCATAGAATATTCCTGTCTATGTCCATTTTTTCTTCTTGAATTTTGTCTTCTTCTTTTTTTAAAAATTAAAACAGTTCTATTTTTGATATTTTTAATTAAATTTGCCTCTACTTTAGCTCCTTTAACGTTTGGAGCTCCTAACTCTATAGATTTGTCATCCCCATATGCAAGTATTTCGCTAAAATCTATTTTAGAATTTAGCTTAGACTCTGGGAGTTTTTCAATTTTAAGAATTTCTCCAGACTTAACTTTGTATTGTTTCCCCCCGGTTTTAATTACTGCGAATGACATAGTTTGAGTTTAAATTTAAATTAACGCAATATAGTTCTAGTAATGTTTTAGTCAAGCCGAATTAACTAAAAAATATCCTTTAAATCTCTCAATTTTGAAAAGGATTCAACATCTTTTGCTCTTAGAAATATATTACATTCGTTTTCATCTTTAAGAGTAGATGGAATTGTAGGTAAATTATTTTCAAGTTTTTTTTTAATTTCTGTAATTTTACTTTTAAGTTTTGTATTTTCAGGGTCATATTCGATACAAAATTTAGAGTTTTGGAGTGTATATTCATGACCACAATAAATTTTAGTATCTTGTGATAATTTTTTTATTTTTTTTAAAGAACTAAACATGTCTTGATAAGTTCCTTCAAATAATTTACCACATCCAAGTGAAAATAATGTATCTCCAGTAAAAATTAATTTTTCTTTAAAAAAATGATAACATATATGACCAGTAGTATGTCCTGGTATATGCATAATTTTAGCCTCAAAATTATCAGCTTTCCAAATTTGATTGTCTTCTAGTAAAATATCAATTTCAGGTATTCTATTAGCATCATCTTTATAACCAATTACAACTGAATTATATTTTTTTTTTAGATTTTTATTACCTCCAACATGATCAAAATGATGATGTGTATTCAAAATATATTTTAAATTAATATTTTCTTTTTCTACAAAGTTAATAATTGGTTTAGCTTCACTTGGATCAACAACACAAGCAGAATTATTTGATTTATCAATTATCAAATAACTATAATTGTCTTGCAAACATGGAATTACTTCAACTCTCATATTATTTTTCAATTAAAAATATCCCAAGGTCTGCAAATAGATTTTTCAAACCCAAATTAGATTTATTTATTAATGAAATACTATCATTATTTAAAGCTAGTGATTTAAATATTTTAAAATTTCTTGAATTTGTAAATTGAACAAAATCTTTAATTGTGCACATATGTAAATTAGGAGTATTATACCATTTATCTGGCAAAGTTTTGGTGATAGGCATTGTTCCTTTTGTTAATAAATGCAGTCTAACTTTCCAGTAACCAAAATTTGGAATGGTAACTATTGCTTTTTTTCCTACTCTTAATAGTTCATTTATTACAAGTTCAGGATCTAAAAAGGCTTGAAGTGTTTGACTCAAAATAACATAATCAAAAGATTTGTTAGGAAATTGTTTTAAGTCTTTTTCTGCATTTCCTTCAATTACCGTTAAACCTTTAGCAATACATTTTTGTACTTTATCTTTTGAAATTTCTAGACCTCTAATATTTATATTTTTATTATCTTTTAAGAATTCCATAAGAGTTCCATCAGAACATCCTACATCCAAAACTCGTTTATCTTTTTCAATTAAATCAGCAATAACTTTAAATTCATTTTTCATAATTAATTATCTAATAAGATTTTTCTAAAAAATTTTTAAGAGCACTTAAAAAATCTGGAACATCAAGCAAAAAGGAATCATGACCTTTATCTGACTCAATTTCAACAAAACCAACATCAGCACCGATAGCATTTAAAGCAATTACGATATCTTTATTTTCTTGAGTTGGATAAAGCCAATCCGAAGTAAAAGATATTATGAAAAATTTAGTTTTAGTTTTTTTAAAAGCATTAGATAGATTACCCTCAAATTTCCTAGCTAAATCAAAATAATCCATAGCTCTAGTAATATAAAGATAGCTATTCGCGTCAAATCGATCTACAAAAACTGACCCTTGATATCTTAAATAACTTTCAATTTGAAAATCTGCATCAAAACTAAATTTAAGATCTTCTCTTTCTTGTAAATTTCTACCAAATTTTTCTTGCAGTCCTTTCTTTGAAAGATAAGTGATGTGAGCAGCCATTCTTGCAACTGCCAACCCTTTATTAGGATTGGTATTTTTTGATTCATAATTTCCTTCATTCCAGTTACTATCAGCAGCTATAGCTTGTCTTCCAAGTTCATTTAATGCAATGTTTTGAGCTGAATGACTGGATGTACAGGCTATTGGAACAGCAGTTTTTGTTTTTTCAGGGAAGTTGCTAACAAATTGAAGAACTTGCATGCCACCCATTGATCCTCCAACAACAGAAAAAAGTTTATTAATTTTGAAATGATTAAGTAAATTTTCTTGAGCATTTACCATATCATTAATAGTAATTACTGGAAAATTTGTCCCAAAAACTTTTTCTGTATCAGGATCTTTCTGACTTGGTCCATAAGATCCCATGCATCCACCAATAACATTTGAGCAAATTACAAAATATTTTTTAGTGTCAATTGCTTTATTAGGACCTACTGCATAAGACCACCAACCATCTTTATTTGTTATTGGATTTGTTCCGGTAACAAATTGATCACCTGTTAATGCATGAAAAACTAATATAGCATTATCTTTTTTTTCATTTAAAGAACCATAAGTTTCATATGCAATTGGATAGTTATTAATAGTTTTTCCACAATCAAGTTTAAGTGGTTTTTTAACTATTAGAGTTTTTATATTANTATTGTTATTCATAACTTAAGTTTATTAATTGAATTGAGAGAAAAAAAACTATTTTAGCGGTTTTTTTTAAGCGCTCGCAATTCAGTTAAATCAGCGCAGAAGTTTTGTACAAGAAGTTATTTATTATGTCAATTTTTTAAAAAATTGTCTTATTCTGTATAAAAATTTATAATTTTATCTATAAAGAGCTCATAAATTAAAAAAAAATGACANCTCCAAATTTCAAAAAATTTAATATCGAAGCTTATAAGCCTGGNAAATCNAAAGTTAAGAGATTAAAAAAANTAATAAAATTATCAGCAAATGAATCNGCTTTAGGNATGAGNCCAAAAGCNAAAAGATTANTATCAAATAAAAAATTATTTNTAGATAANTATCCTGATGGAAAATCTCAAAATTTAAGAAAAGCNATANCTAANAGTTANAAATGTAATNCAGANAAAATTATTTGTGGNGCAGGATCNGATGANNTTATTCANATGATCTGTCANTTATTTTTGAATCCAAAAGATGAGGTTGTGNTACCAGAATATAGTTTTTTAATGTACAGAATTTATTCAAAAATTGTTGGNGCAAAGGTCATATTTGCAAANGAAANCAATTTTAAAGNTTCTNTNAAAGATATTTTAAAAAAAATTACAAGGAAAACTAAAATTGTTTTTATAGCTAATCCAAATAATCCAACTGGAACTTATTTAANNAAAAAAGAGNTATTGGAATTAAGAAAAAAATTAAATAAAAAAATTTTATTAGTCATCGATGATGCTTACGCAGAATACATGA
Source organism: Candidatus Pelagibacter sp. TMED239 (assembly GCA_002169475.2). Next base: position 2,297 of record NHKK02000009.1, on the reverse strand, counting down.
AAAATAAAAATTATTCTTCAGGTTTAAATTTATTTAAAAATAAGGACAATGTTTTTATCCTTAGAACATTTTCTAAAATGTTTGGATTAGCTTCATTAAGAGTAGGTTGGGGACATGGATCAAAAAAAATAATAAATGCATTAAATATAATTAAACCACCTTTTAATGTAAATGGTGTTGCGCAATTAGCTGCCGCTGAGTCACTTAAAGATAAAAAATTTATTAACAAATCTATTAAACATAATTTATTTTATGCAAGAAATATTAAAAAATTTCTAGAAAGTTATAATATTTATTCAAATTCAGTTTCTGCAAATTTTTTGCTACTTAATTTTGAAAAATGCAAGTATTCAGCAAAATATTTATATGAAAAACTAAAAAATAAAGGGATTATATTAAGATCAACTGAAGATGGTTATCACATAAAAAATAAATTAAGATTAACAATTGGATCTAAAAAGGAAAATATGAAATTTATGAGTACAGTAAAACAGGTATTAAAAAAATGAAAAATATTTTAATTATTGGGTGTGGATTATTAGGCTCCTCATTATTAAGACGTATTAGTAAAAAAAAAATAGCAAAAAAAATATTTGTATATGAAAAATCAAAATTAAATATTACTAAAATAAAGAAATTAAAATTACCTGGAATAATTGTAAAATCATTAAAAGATGGCGTAGTTAATTCAGATCTGATTATTTTTTGTACACCAATGAGTGAATACAAAGAACTTATTTTGAAAATTAATAATTTTATTTCTCCAAATACACTAATTACTGATATTGGTTCTTCAAAAATTGAATCTTCTAAAATTATTAAAAAATTTTTAAAGAAAGGTATTAATTGGATTCAAAGTCATCCTATAACAGGATCAGAAGTAAGTGGGCCTGAGCATGGTAAAGATAATATATTTGAGAATAAGTGGTGCATAATAATAAGAGAAAAAAATACTAATAAGAATAATTTAAATACCTTAACTAAATTTTGGAAAAAAGTTGGATCACAAGTAGTTATAATGACCATTAAAAAACATGATAAAATTTTTTCTATAACCAGTCATTTACCTCACCTAATTGCATACAATTTGGTGAAGTCTGCACAAGATTTTGAAAAAAAACAAAGCTATGCATTAATGAAGTATAGTGCTGGTGGATTACGTGATTTTTCTAGGATTGCAGCATCAAATGAGATCATGTGGAGAGATATTTTTTTTAATAATAAAAATAATATCTCAAAAGCGATTGATTTATTTATTAAAAATTTAAATGAATTTAAAAAAGATATTAATTCAAGGAATAATAAGTCGATTTTAAAAAAACTTATTCAAACTAAAAAAGTTAGATCAAAGATAATTAAATTAAAACAAGATATTGATAAGCCTGATTTTGGTAGAAATTAATCTTATATGCTAGATATTTTTTTACTCTAAGTTTTGCCGTTCTTTGAATTCTATTAATTGTTTCATTAATTGGCATAATAATAACTTTTTTTTCAGGTCCATAAGCATGAATTAGTTGTTTTGAATTTAAACATATAGCAACGTGTCCTTTCCAAAATATAATATCCCCTTTTTTAAATTTTCTTTTATTTAATTTTTTTTTTTTATATTTGATCTGATCTTTGGTATCTCTTGGATAAAATGAATTATTATAATAATAAAAAATTTGAACTAAAGCTGAACAATCAATACCTTTATATGTTTTGCCACCCCATATATATTTAGTGTTTAAAAATAATTTAAATATTTTAATAAAATTTTTTTCTTTATGATTAATTTTTTTAATATCATTTTTTTTTAGCCATTTATTTGTTTCAAATTTAACAAATTTTTTATTTTCATTAATTACTGAAATTTTTGATCCAAAAGGTAATAAATTTTTAGTTTTATTATTTGGTTTTTTAAAAATATTTGCTTTTAAGCTATAGACTTTGTGGGTTACTTCATATTTATCTGTATATTTTTTGTTTTTAATATATCCAACGTAATTATCAAATAAAGTCTTTATTTTTATCCATTTTTTATTTTTTGATAAAATTTTAAATTTTTCTCCATACAAAATTTGAGAAGTAACTTCGGAAAATTTATTAGACTTTTTATAAATATTTGAAAATTGACCTCTAAAAAAATAATTATTTTGCACCAATTTTTATTTTATTTTTTATAAACCAAAGACAAATTAAAGAAGGAATAACCATTACTGTGGTTAAAATAAAAAAAGTTCCCCAATCTCCATTTAACCAATCAACAAGAGCTCCTGAAGATGAAGCAAGAGTTGTTCTTCCAGCAGTTCCTA
>NHKK02000001.1 GCA_002169475.2 Candidatus Pelagibacter sp. TMED239 | reverse complement strand
CAAAAGCTACAACTAATGGCGTTGTTCCAATGGGAGTGGTTGCGTGTCATGATAAAATTTATGATGCAGTAATGGATGCTTCACCAACCGGATCAGTTGAATTATTTCATGGCTATACATATTCAGGTATTCCTGTAGCCGTTGCAGCTGCATTAGCAGTTCAAGATATTTTTGAAAAAGAAGATATATTTAATAGAGCAAAAAATTTAGCACCTTATTTTCAGAAAGGTTTATTTTCTCTACAAGACTTAGAGGCAGTCGATAATATTAGAGGTTATGGAATGATGGGTGGAATTGATATGAAATTAAACATCAAACCAGGAAAAGCTGGTTTTGATTGTTTCAAAGCTTGCTATGAAGCAGGTGTAAACTTTAAAGCTACTGGAGACTGTTTAATTATAGCTCCACAATTTATTTGTGAAGAAAAACATATAGACGAGATTATTGATAAACTTAGAACTGGTATCACTAACTATCAAAAAAACCAAAAAAACTAGCAAGTTTTTAAAATTATAGAGGGATAACGAGGTAATGAAGATAGGCGTACCTAAGGAAATCAAGCCACAAGAAAATAGAATTGGTTTAACTCCAGAGAGTGTAAAAACTTTAGTTTCAGAAGGTCACGATGTTATAGTTGAAAACAATGGTGGATTTGAAGCTGGTTTTGAAAACGAACAATACATAAACGCTGGCGCTAAAATTGCTAACAATGCATCTGATATTTTTAATGATTCAGAAATTATAGTTAAAGTTAAAGAACCTCTAAAAACTGAAGTAGAAATGATAAGAGAAAATCAAATTATTTATACTTATTTGCATCTTGCAGCCGCAAAAGAACTTACTGAAGGTTTAATTAAATCTAAAAGTATTAATATTGCATACGAAACTGTAACTGATGATAATGGAAGATTGCCTCTTCTTGCACCAATGAGTGCTGTTGCAGGTAGAATGTCTGTTCAAGCCGGGGCTCATTGTTTAGAAAAAAATCAAAAAGGTAGAGGAATATTGTTAGGTGGTGCGCCAGGAGGTGATCCTGCAAATGTGGTAATTCTTGGAGGTGGAGTGGTTGGAGAAAATGCTGCAACTATAGCAACTGGTATGAAAGCTAAAGTTTATATAGTCGATAAATCTGAAGAAAGACTAGAGCAATTAGTTCAAAAATTTAGAAATAAAATTATCCCAAAACAAAGTGATAAAATAGATTTAAATAAATTAGTAGCTGATGCTGATTTAATAATTGGTGGAGTTTTAATTCCTGGTGCTGAAGCGCCAAAATTAGTTACAAAAAATATGTTAAAGTTGATGAAAAGGGGCTCAGTAATTGTTGATGTTGCAATTGATCAGGGAGGCTGTGTTGAAACTAGCAAACCTACAACTCATGGAGATCCTACTTATATAGTTGATAATGTCGTTCATTATTGTGTAGCAAATATGCCCGGCGGAGTTCCTAGAACCTCGACGATTGCATTAAATAAAGCAACGTTACCTTTTTTAGTAAAACTTGTTAATAATGGTTATGAAAAAGCGCTTAGCGAGGATAAAAATTTTTTAGCTGGATTGAATATTTTTAAAGGAGAGGTCACTTATAAAGCTGTTGCAGATGCTTTTGGACACAAATATGTCGATCCAATTAAATTATTTTAATTTATTTTTTTATACCTATAATAATTCAATTCTTAAATTAGATAATCACTATGATTAAAAAAGTATTTTTTAAAAATATAATTTTTTATAATTTCTATACAAAAGATTTAAAAAAAAAAATAGTTGAAAAAAAACTTTTTGTTTTCCCTAGTGGATATGGACTAGCATCTATAGATAAAAATAGACAATATTTACAATCTTTAAAACATGCAGATTATGTTTTTTTTGATAGTGGTTTTTTTGTTTTGCTTCTTAGATTTATTAAAAATATTAAAGTAAATAAATTTTCTGGATATAAATTTTTAAATCTTTTTTTTAAATTTTTGAGATTAAACAAAAAAAAATCAGTTTACTGTATTGATCCTAATATCAATTATTCAAAATCAAACATGAAATATCTTAAAAAAATTGGTGTTAAAAAAATATATAATTATGTAGCCCCAAAATATAATCCTAAAAATTTAAAAGATAAAAGATTGATTAAAGAGATTAATAAAGCCAAGCCTGATTTCATTATGACAAACATAGGTGGAGGCACACAAGAAGTATTGGGTTTATATTTAAAAAAAAAAATAAAATTCAAAACAACAATACTTTGCACTGGAGGTGCAATTTCTTTTTTTACTGGAGATCAAGCTCCAATAAATAATTTTTTCGATAAATTTTATTTAGGATGGTTAGTAAGATTGGTTTTTAATCCATTAGTTTTTTACAAAAGATATATTTTTGCATTAAAATTATTTCCTATGGTTTTATTTAGTAAAGTCGAGTCTAAAAAATGAATAAAGAAATACCTAAAAGCACAAAAGTTGTTGTTATAGGAGGGGGTGTAATAGGATGTTCCGTTGCATATCATTTGACAAAATTTGGATGGAAGGATGTTGTTTTGTTAGAGAGAGATCAATTGACTTCAGGTACAACTTGGCATGCAGCAGGTTTAGTTAGTCAATTAGGCCCAACAGCTGCTGTAACTAAAATTAGAAAATATACTTTAGATCTTTACAAGAAATTAGAAAAGGAAGTTGATCATTCTGCTGGTCTAAGATTAAATGGTGCGCTTTCAATAGCTCAAACTCAAAGTAGATGGCAAGAATTACAAAGACAAGCCACTACAGCTCAACTTTATGATGTTGATATTAGAATTTTAACAAAGGAATTAATTAAAAAAGATTATCCGATGATGGATGTTGAAGATTTAAAAGGTGGTATTTTAATGCCTGGGGATGGAGCCGCAGATCCTAGTGGTGTCACTCATATGTTGGCAAAAGGCGCAAGACAATTAGGTGCAAAAATTTTTGAAAAATCACATGTTGAAACAATTCTCACTCGAAATGGAAAAGTACACGGCGTTAGAGTAAACGGAAATACAATAGAATGTGAGTATGTTGTTTTAGCTACAGGAATGTGGTCGAGGCAAATTGGAGAAAAAATAGGAGTTAGTGTTCCTCTTTATCCAGCAGAACACTTCTATGTTATTACTGAACCAATCGAAAATCTTCCACAAAAATTGCCAGTAATTAGAGATTTTGACAGCAGCACTTATTTTAAAGAAGATGCAGGAAAATTGTTAATCGGGATATTTGAGGGAAAATCAATTCCTGCATTTGATAAGACAAATAAAGTACCAGAAGATTTTTCCTTTGGAGAGTTTCCAGAAAATTTTGAACATTTTGAACCATATTTAGAAAAATCAATGAAAAGATTTCCTATTTTAGAAACTGTTGGAATTAGAAAATTTTTTGCAGGACCCGAGTCTTTTACTCCTGATACAAATTCTTTATTAGGAGAGGTTTCAGAAGTAAAAAATTTATTTCTAAGCTGTGGATTAAATAGTATTGGAATTGGAAGTGGAGGAGGCGTTGGAAAAGTAACTGCAGAATGGTTAATGACTGGCCATATCAATGAAGATATTTTTAATTATGATATCAAAAGGTTTCAAAAATATCATTCTGAATTAGGATTTATAAAAGACAGAATTACCGAGTCTTTAGGAGATTTGTATGGGATGCACTGGCCGTATAAACAGTACAAAACATCAAGAAATATTAAAACCTTACCTCATCATGATTTACTAAAAGGATTCGGTGCTTGCTTTGGTGTATCTGCTGGATATGAAAGACCAATGTGGTTTGCTCTTGATGGTGAGAAGTCTGAGTATGAATACAGTTATAATTATCAAAATTGGTATCCATCCGTTGAATACGAAACAAATAATACTATGAAAAATGTAGGATTATATGATTTAACTCCATTTTCAAAATTTGAAATCAAATCAGAAAAAGCTCACCAAGAACTACAAAAAATTTGTACTTCAAATATTAAAAATGAAATTGGCAATTGTACTTATACACATATGTTGAATCATGATGGTGGAATAGAAACAGATTTAACAATTATTTGTATTGATAAAAATTATTTTAGAATAATTAGTTCTGCGGCAACAAGAGAAAGAGATAAATTTCATATTAAAAAACATTTGTCAGAAAATATTGAACTCAAAGATGTTACTGATGAATATTGTGTTTTTGGGGTATTTGGCCCTAAAAGTAGATTGTTAATGGAAAGTATAAGTAAAGATGACTTTAGTAATGAAAATTTTAAATTTGCAACATCAAAATCAATCGAGATTGATGGTATGAAAGTTTGGGTGCAAAGATTGTCATACGTTGGTGAATTAGGTTATGAATTATATATAAAGACTTATAATGCAAAAAAAATTTATGAAATAATTATCGATAAAGGTAAAAATTTTAATTTATCAAATTGTGGAATGCATGCAATGGATACAATGAGAATGGAGAGCGGATTTTTACATTGGGGACATGATATGTCTCCAGAAGAAAATCAATATCAAGCAAATCTTACTTTCACAATAAGTCATAAAAAAGAAATTAATTTTATTGGAAAAGAAGCTATACAAAAAATTAAAACTAAAAAAATTGATCGTAGATTTGCAATGTTTACTCTTACAAATTCAAAACCTGGAGAACCTTTGTTGCTACATGATGAACCAATATATCTTGGAAATAAAATAATAGGAAGAACCACATCAGGCAATTATTCTTTTAACTTTAATAAAAATCTTGCATTTGGATATATAAATAACAATCATTCTAATGAAGAACTTATTGAAAAAGAGATTTATATAGAAATTGAAAAAACTAAATATCCTGCACAAATACTTTTAAAACCACTAAAAACTAACAATTTTAAAAATATTTAGTTTAATATTTATTAGATTGTAATTTAATAAAATAACTGTTTAAAATAATTTGTGAAAAAAAGTGATCAAGATATTAAATCTACTTCAGAAAAATCTGAAAATGAAAATTTAATTTTAGATAGAAATAAAACTACAAATGTTAATATTTTGCTTAACAGAGTAAGATTAGATAAAAAAAGAACTATAAAAAAAAAATTTATTATTGCATTTTTATTAGCCTTTTTAATAAGTGCGATGACTGTTTTTTTTATAATTTAGTCTATAAAAACTTATTAGATAGGGTATCATTTCAAATATAAAATCTTTGTTGAAACAATAATGATTTACATTATAAATCCTTATTAAAATTTTTGGCGGGGTAGCTCAGTTGGTTAGAGCGCAGGACTCATAAGCCTGAGGTCAGTGGTTCGATCCCACTTCCCGCTACCAATTTAACAGCTATCTAAACTTTTAACCACCTCTTGTTTTTGAGTGTCCAATTAACGACTTGATTAATTCGTTCTTCAATTGATACTGTAGGTTCCCAACCTAACTTTTTCATTAAATTACCATCTAACGCATATCGTAAATCGTGACCTGGTCTACTTGAATGAAAGTCAACCATCTTAAATTTTATTTTTTTTCCAACAGATTTTGCAATTAGTTTTGCTAATTGCAAATTATCTAGCTCAACAGGACCAACTATATTAAATTTTGGACATTTTGCTCCTCCATAATCCTCACCAACTTTTTTTACAATTGATTTTCTATTTTTTATTAAAAATAAACAACCATCTGCAACATCCGAAGCATGAACATAATGTCTACTACCGGCTTTTGTTTTTTTTTTATTACTATGAATATCTACAGTCAGACCGTCTCTCGCACTTATGATACATTTTGGAATAAATTTTTCAGGATGTTGTCTTTCACCAAAAACATTCATTGTGTGAGTTATAAAAATTGGCATATGATAAGTATTTTCAAAAGCTACCGCTAACTCTTCTCCTCCTGCTTTAGTAGCACTGTAAGGGTTTGTTGAGTTGTATCTTTCTCTTTCTTTATATTTAACTTTATTTGGAGCTGGACCAAAAACTTCGTCTGTACTAAAATAAATGAACAGTTCAAGATTTTTAGATTCTCTTGCAAAGTTTAAAATATTACAAGTAGCAACAACGTTGTCATAAACAAAAGTTAATGGATCTGTTATTGATCTATCAACATGACTAGAAGCAGCCATATGCAATATAAAATTAAAATTTCCTAAATCTGCTGAAAGCATATCGTTAATTTCTGCCCTTAAATCATGATGAACTACTCTTAATCTTTTTTTATCTTTTTCAGAAAAATCATTCATCATGTCTGAAATTCTGTTTAAATTTCCAGAATAGTCTAATCTATCCAGAGAAACAATTTCCCAATCTGTATTATCTAAAATATGCTTTATTGTATGATGTGCAATAAACCCAGCACCACCAGTAATCAAAACTCTTTTTTTCATAAGTTAATACAACTATAGTATTTTAAAAAATCTAACAATATATTAAATATTAATTTATGGATTTAACAATTGTCATTGTTTCATTTCAAAGTGGAGAAATACTACACAGGTGTTTAAAATCAATAAATAATAAATATCCAGTAATTATTATTGAAAACTCAATTAATTACAATTTAAAAGTAGAATTAGAAAATAAATATCAAAATTTGAAATGTATTTTACCTGATGAAAATCTTGGGTATGGGGCAGGAAATAATCTTGGAATAAAGCAAGCAAAAACAAAATATGTTTTAATACTAAACCCTGATACTATTTTAAATGATAAAACAATTCCAAATTTACTTTTGCAAGCAAACATACATAAAGATTTTGCTATAATGGGTCCGAGAGTTATTGAAAATGAAAATATAACCTTAAATTCTAATGAAAATATTTGTGTATCTGTTGAATATCTTAAAGGTTTTGCAATCTTATTTAACAAAGAAAAATTTAAAGATCTAGATTATTTTGATGAAAATTATTTTTTATATTTTGAAGAAATTGACTTATGCAAAAGAATTATAAACTCAGGTAATAAAATTTATTTAGTTAAAAATTCTTTAATTAAACATATAGGTGGACATTCTCATGAGGAAAAATTTAGTTTTGAAATAGAGTTATCAAGAAATTGGCACTGGATGTGGTCTACTTTTTATTATTATAAAAAAAATTATAATTATTTTCATGCTTTTAGAAAAGTTTATAAAAATCTTTTTTCATCAATAATAAAATTGATATTTTATTCAATAATTCTTAATTCTAAAAAAAGAAAAATTTATTTTCAAAGGTTGAGTGGAATAGTAAATGCAATTATAGGAAAAAAGTCTTGGTATCGACCTATTTTTAAAAAGTAATTTAATGTCCTGGAAATTCGATTAATGTTTCTACTTTATAATTTTTCTTAACCAAGTTATCGTAACCAGGTAAATCAAATAAATTTATGACAAAAATAAAACTTTCTACCCTACCTTTTGATATTTCAATTAATTTAGCTGCAGCCTCGGCAGTTCCTCCAGTTGCAATTAAATCATCAATAATTAATACTGAATCTTTTTCGTTTATCGAGTCCTTATGAACTTCTATTGTTGCAGTACCGTATTCCAGTTCAAAATCAACTGAATGAACATCTGCAGGTAGTTTATTTTTTTTTCTTAATAAAATAAAAGGTTTTTTTAAAATATACGAAACAGCAGAGGCGAAAACAAAGCCTCTAGACTCAATTGCTGCAATTTTGGTAAAATCATATTTTTTTGAACGCTCAACTATTTGATTAATAGTTTCCTCAAAAGCACTTTCATCTTTAATTAAAGTAGTGATATCTCTAAATAAAATCCCTTTTTTTGGATAATCTGGAATAGATCTAATATAATTTTTTAAATTCATAATAGTTAAATATTAAAGTATAAATAAATAATTTTTTGACTATGACAACAAATAAATTAGCAATTATTGGTGGAAGTGGCCTTTATGATGTTGAGGAATTTAAAGATAGAGAATTGATTGATATAAATACTTCATGGGGAAAACCTTCTGATCAAATTTTAAAAACTAATTATAATAATAAAGAAGTTTATTTTTTACCTAGGCATGGAAAGGGTCACTTTATTAATCCCTCAAATATTAATTTTAGAGCTAATATTGCTGCTCTTAAAGAACTGGGTATAACAGATATAGTTTCGGTATCAGCTGTAGGATCTCTTAAAGAGGATTTGATTCCAGGTAAATTTGTTATAGTAGATCAATTCATTGATAGGACTTTTGCTAGAAATAAAACATTTTTTGATGATGAGATAGTAGCTCATGTTTCAATGGCTCATCCAACCACAAATGGTTTAATGAATGCATGTGAGGCTGCAATTAAAAAATCAAATATAGAGTACCAAAGAAATGGCACGTATGTCGTAATGGAAGGACCACAATTTTCAACATTAGCCGAGTCAAATTTATATAGATCATGGAAAGCAGATGTAATTGGAATGACTAATATGCCTGAGGCAAAACTCGCTAGAGAAGCAGAGATAAGATATGCATCTGTATCAATGGTTACAGATTTTGATTGTTGGCATCCTGATCATGAAAATGTGGACGTCCAACAAGTAATTAAAGTTTTGTTAGGTAATGCTGAAAAAGCAAAAGTAATGATCAAAAATTTAATTGATAATTTTGAAGATCATATTGATCCAAATGATCCAACAAACAATTGTTTAGATGTAGCAATAATAACAGCCCCTGAAAAAAGAACTCAAAAAACAATAGATAAACTTAAAATAGTTGCCGGTAGAACTTTGTTTAAATGAAAAAAATTTTAATATTAATTTTATTTTGTTTAATAAATACAAATTCATTTGCTGATAAAAAATTTGAAAAAGATTTAAAAAAAATTTCAAAAGATAGCTCATTTATAGATAACACAGGTAAAATTTACTCTTTGAATAAAATGAATAATAAAGAGAATATAATATTGGTAATTTATACTCATGGAGCAATGGGTGATCAAAAATTAGACAAATGTTTGAGTAAATGGAATTTGGTACCTCAAGTCATCAGAAACCTACACAATAAAAATATAAATAATTATGAGATTAAAATTTATAGACTTTGTTCAGGAGTAAGAGGATGGACGCAATCAGAACAAGATAAAATGTGGAAGCATCACGGAAAAACAGGAAATTTAAGTTTAAAAGATAATAATGGCAAATTATTAATGAATAAACAAAAGCAAAATCAAAAATTAAAAGTAATTAAAAATACAATTTATAAATTTAAAAATAATGGGTTCAATAATATTATTTTAGCTGGTCACTCATCTGGTGGCTGGCAATCTTTAAAAATTCAATCAAATAATGAAAATTTAACTAATGGGGTTATCGCTCTACACCCAGGTGCCGGAGGAACTGTCAAAAATAGGAAAGAATGGCCTTGGTGGGAAGATGTTAGATATTATGGATTTGGAGATTTTACCAAATTAAATGCGATAATAATTACTCACGATAAAGATAATTATAACAGTCCAAGTGATTATTTATTGATTAAAAAATCCAATGATGTTGAATTTATAAATATTTCAAATTCAAAATGTAAAAAAAAAGCTGCTCTTGGTGGATATCATGGCTTAGCTTTAACAAAATGTTATGCTGAAGAACAACAGAAAAAAGGTGACATAATTAATTATTTAGACAAATTATTTTAATGAAAATTCAAGGAAAAGAATATCGAACAATTTGGTTTGAAGGAGGTGAAGTAAAAATAATTGATCAAACCAAATTACCTCATAGATTTATTATTAAAGAGTTAAAAACAGTAAAAGATGCAATTAAAGCAATTAAAATAATGGAGGTCAGAGGAGCACCTTTAATTGGTGGAACTGCTGCTTATGGTCTGGCCTTGGCAGTTAAAGAAAATTACGATCCTGAATTTATTAAAAAAAGTTCAGAAGATTTAATTAAATCTAGACCTACAGCAATAAATTTAAAATGGGCAGTAGATCGTATGATGAAAAAATTATCAGGAATTAATAGTGATCAAATTTTAGATATAGCTTTAAACGAAGCTAAAGAAATATGTGATGAGGATGAAAAGTTCTCTGAAAACATAGGTATTAATGGACTAAAAATAATAGAGGAAATTTATAACAAAAAGAAAGATACAGTTAATATTTTAACACATTGCAATGCTGGTTGGTTAGCAACTATTAATTGGGGGACAGCTACATCCCCAATTTATCATGCGCATAAAAAAGGTATTCCTGTTCATGTTTGGGTTGATGAAACAAGACCAAGAAATCAAGGTGCAAATTTAACTTCGTATGAGTTAAATGAAGAAGAAATACCAAACACTATTATTGCTGATAATACAGGAGGCATTTTAATGCAAAGAGGTGAAGTTGATATGTGTATAGTTGGAACTGATAGAACTTTATCAAATGGAGACGTTTGTAATAAAATAGGTACATACCTTAAGGCTTTAGCAGCACATGATAATAATGTTCCTTTTTATGTTGCACTTCCAAGTTCAACAATAGATTGGGATATTAAAGATGCAAAAGATATTCCAATAGAGGAAAGAAATTCTGAAGAATTATCACATATAGAAGGACTTGATGAAAATAATGAAATAAGAAAAGTTTTAATTTATCCAAATAAAAGCAAAGCAATGAATCTTGCATTTGATGTAACGCCAGCAAAATATGTTACAGGTTTAATTACTGAAAGAGGTATTGCCAACGCATCATCTATAGGACTTAAAGAATTATTTAATAAATAATTTTAGAAGAAATTATTCCATCAAGAGGTTTCGGGTGAAACCATGTAGATTTTTGCGGCATAAATTTTTTCTTTTCAGCAAAGGATATTACTTGAGATATATCTGTAGGATATAATTTAAAAGCTAAATTATATTTTTTAGTATTAGCATATTTTTCCAAAACTTTTTTTCCTTTGATACCTGATACAAAATTTAAACTTTTGTTATTTTTTAAAATTTTATTTAAAATCAATTTTTTTAATATTGTTACATCTAGTTCTTTTGATTTTTTTAAAAGTTTAAGTAGGAACCATTTTTTATTTAAATACATTTCGATCTCACCTTTTTTAATAGTATTATTTTTTGATTTTTTTATAGAAAAGTTTTTTGAAATTATTTTTTTTATTTTCTCAAATTTTAAATTTGTCTTTAAAACTCTGTTGTAATCTAAAATATTTACTTGTTCATGAGGAAAAGCAATAATCATTGGTGCAATTTTTTTTCTACTTTTTAGCATAGCTTGAATTCGATGATGACCATCACAAATATATATTTTTCTTATTTTATTCAGATAATTTTGCACTAGTTTCTTTAATTTTGATCTACTAACGGCCCAAAGTTCATGTTTACATTTATCTTTAGATTTCAGACTATAATCAGGTTTGGACCTGAAAAGTTTTTTTAATTTTACAAGATATAATTTATTTATTTTGTAAGCAGTATAAATAGGAGTTATTTGACTATTAAATTTTATTAATTGTTCTTTTCTTTTTTTTATTCTTGTGGAAAAAGTTTTTTCATGACCTAATATTTTTTTATCATCATAATTTTCTAGATTTATCTTTCCCACAATACCTAATAAAGCCTTTTTATTATGTATTATTCTATAAAGATAAAAATGTTCTGAATTATCTTGTTTAATTATTTTTTTTTCTTCAAGCTTTAAAAGCATTTTTTTTGCTTCTGAAATATTCCTATTGTTTAAAATATTAAGAAAATTTAATTTTTTATTTTGTTTATAATTATTTAAATAATTTATGTTAGGAAAGGATATTTTTTTAACAAACTTTTTCTGAGGTCTTATTCCGTTAAATGGTTTTATTAAACTCAAACTATGAATTAAGCAATTTTTGGAAGATCTTCTAAAGCTTTATCCATACTTCCTTTGTCAAACTTATCTTCTGCCAAGCTACCTTCGAAGTAATCTCCATATGCTTTCATATCAAAATGACCATGACCACATAAATTGAATAATATTGTTTTAGACTCTCCATTTTTTTTACATTCTAAAGCAGCATCAATTGCACCTTTAACAGCATGCGTTGCTTCAGGCGCTGGAACTATACCTTCTGTTCTTGCAAAATTTACTCCAGCTTCAAAACATTCTTTTTGACCATACGCTTTTGCTTCAATTGCATTAATTTCTTTTAAGTGACTCACTAATGGTGCCATACCATGATACCTCAATCCTCCAGAGTGCGTTGCTGGTGGAATAAATTGTGATCCTAAAGTATGCATTTTCACTAATGGCGTTAATTTTCCAGTATCTCCAAAATCGTAAACAAATTTACCTTCAGTCAGTGTTGGACATGATTTTGGTTCGCAAGCAATTACTCTTGTTTTTTTTCCTTCTCTAAAATTTTTTCCTAAAAATGGATTTACTAATCCAGAAAAATTACTTCCACCTCCTGTACAACCAACTAAAATATCAGGATAATCATCAGCCATTTCCATTTGAAGTAAAGCTTCATTCCCAACAATAGTTTGATGCATTAGAACATGGTTTAATACACTCCCTAAAGCATATTTTGTATCTGGATTTTTAGCTGCCATTTCGACTGCTTCTGAAATAGCTATTCCTAAACTTCCAGTATTGTTTGGATCTTTTGCTAAAATTGCTTTTCCGCTATTGGTTTCATTTGATGGACTTGCAACACATCTTGCACCATAAGTTTGCATAACAAGTTTTCTATATGGTTTTTGTTCAAAACTTACTTTTACCATGTAAACATCTAACTCGATTCCAAACAATTTACATGCAAATGCTAAAGATGTTCCCCATTGTCCAGCACCTGTTTCGGTAGTTATTTTTTTTGTACCTTCTTCTTTATTATAAAAAGCTTGAGCAACCGCTGTATTTGGTTTGTGACTACCAGAAGGGCTTACACCTTCATATTTATAATAAATTTTTGCCGGAGTATCTAAATGTTTTTCTAATTTTCTTGCTCTATATAATGGTGATGGCCTCCATTGTTTATAAATTTCTCTAACAGGCTCAGGTATTTCTATATCTCTATCTTGAGAAACTTCTTGACCAATTAAAGCCATTGGAAACAAAGGAGCCAAATCATCTGGTCCAATCGGTTTCAAAGTACCTGGGTGTAGTGGAGGCTCCATAGGTTTAGGCAAATCAGCATTAATATTATACCAAGTCTTTGGCATTTTGCTTTCTTCTAAGAAATATTTAATTGTATCAGTCATTTTTATAAACTTAATCTTGTAGATAAAAATTATAAATTGCAAGAATAAAATTTTNANNACTANCGCAAAGAAGCTGCAATATTTCCACCATCAACGGTTAAAACTGCTCCAGTAGTTTTTTTAGAAACTGCTAAATGAAAAAAAGCTTTNGCTACATCTTCTGCCTTCACTTCATTTAAAAGAAGGTTTCCTCTCATATATTGATCTGTAGAAACTTCTCTAGCTTTAGCTCTTGATTTAATCATTCCATCATTTAATAAGCCGCTTCTTATTCTATCAGCGTTTACTCCATTAGATCTAATTCCTAGCGATCCATAGTCTACAGCGTATTGTTTGCATAAACTTAGTANAGCAGTTTTAGGAAGACCATATGGACCAAAGTTTTTTCCAGGATTCACGGATTGTTTTGAAATATTAAATAATAAGCATCCTTGGATATTTTGTTTTTTCATTATTTTAATAGTTTCCGAAGCACAATTTTGATGAGAGAAAAAGTTATCTTCAAAACTTTCTCTTAAAATTTTATCTTCTACTTCTGCTATAGATCCACCAATTGCTGTTCCNGCATTGGAAACAAGGATATCAACACCACCATATGTTTCGCTAATTATTTTAAAAGCTTTTTTAACACTATTTTTATTTCTTACATCNCAGTGTAAACATAAATCTTTGATTTCAGATTGCATCTTTTTTACTTTTTTNCTGTCATAATCAAGNAAAACGATNTCTGCGCCATAACTTTTAAAAAGTTTATAAGTTGCTGAACCAATTGCACCAAAACCACCAGTGATCACAACAACATTCCCTTGAAGAATTTTTTTAGTTTTTTTAATTTTTGCTTGTTCTAAAGACCAATATTCAACATCAAATAAATCTTTTTCTGGTATAAACTTATATTTAGTAGTTTCTTCTACCGATGAAATTACTCTAGCATTTGTTTCAGTTAAATCTCCTGCAATTTTGGAAGCATTTAAACTNTCACCAACACTAAATAGACCAACGTTTTGAACTAATATAACTCTTGGAGAAGTATCAAGCATTGTCTTTTTNTCTTTTACTTTTATTTTATTTGTATTGAAATATTTCACATATTTTTTTCTATAATCTTTAAAACTTTTTTCTGCCAATTTTTTAAAATCTTTAATAGTTGAATTTTTTTTTGTTGTTATAACTAATGGAAATGGTTTTACNCTAATAACATGATCNGGNGTTGCAGTTCCAGCACNAGAGTATCTTTTAACTTCTTTTCCATTAATAAAATAATCTAAAGTTTTATTTGATCTATAATTCAAAATAAATTTTTGATCTTTTTTTTCTGAAAGTAATCCTCTTAAAATTGGTGCAATTTCATGAGGTTTAAATTGTGTATTGAATTTTTTAATTTGTTTTATTTTTTTTCTTTTTAATTTTTTAACNGTTCTTTCTGCAATAGATACATATTTAATCATTAAGTCATAAGATTTTTTAGCATCATTATCAAAAGTAAATATTCCATGGTTTAAAAGTATCAAGCAATTAATATTTGGATTTTTTTTATAAACTTCATTAATTTTTTGAGCNAAACCAAATCCAGGCATTACATAAGGCACGATACTTACCATAGGTCCAAAAATTTTTTTACAAAGATCTCTTCCATTTGATCTATTGGTTATATCCATAATTGCATCTGAATGAGTATGATCAACAAATTTAAAAGGTAAAAATGCATGTAAAAAAGTTTCAACAGANGGATTGGGAGATTTAATGTCGATTAAGTTTCTTTTTTGATANGCAACCATATCNTCATCACTTAAATATTTTTTATTTTTTAGNGATAAAAGTGGGTTTAATTTTACAGCAGGTAAACCAGCTGGTTCTATTTCAGCCATGTCCCAACCACTGCCTTTAACACANAGCACATCATAATTTTTTCCATCAATATCTTTAATTGTTGTTTTTACAGATGTATTACCGCCCCCATGAAGAACTAATTCACTATTTCTACCTAATAATCGGGTNGTATAAACTCTTAGAGCCATATCTTTTGAATGACCAAGTTTTTTATACTTNTTTATATATTTTTTTGCTTCTGAATTTGACCAATCGTTTTTCACAATTTCAACCTCTGCGAAGTATTATAATAGTTTTTTGTTTGAAAGAAGTAAAAAATTTGAATAGTAAGGATTCATTATAATTTTAAATGACTAAAGTAGGCGAACATATAACTATTGATATCATTGGAACTGAAAAAGAATACGATCCATCAGTTTTTGAAAAACTTATTTATGATATTGCAAAAGCAGCAAAAGTTGAGATTCTNAATGTAGTTAAATATAAATTTGAGCCACAAGGTTTTACAATTCTAGCATTACTGGCNGAAAGTCATATTAGCTTTCATACTTTTCCTGAGAAAGGAATAATTAGCTTTGATTTTTTTACGTGTGGGAAAATTAATCCATCGGTTGCAGTAGATATAATTAAAAAAGAGATCAAACATAAAAGAATTGTTAAAAAAGAATTTAATAGAGATACCAAATCTCTTTACNATGATATTTATAGTTCTCCTGGTTTACAAAAATCTTATGTTGTAAATGATGTTCTTGAGGATTTTAAATCTAAAGTAGGACAGCACATTGAAATTTTAGATCTAGAACAATTTGGAAAATCTTTATTTATTGATGGAGAAATTCAAGTTGCAACTACNGACGAACATTTATACAGCTCAACGTTTGTAGGGGCTGGTCTTAAGTTAAATAATGATAATGAAAGAGCAGCTATTATTGGNGGTGGAGATGGAGGNGTTGCAAGNGAATGTATTTCAAAAAATTTTAATTTTATTGATTGGTATGAACTTGACCCTGANGTTGTTGAAGTTTGCAAGAAACACCTCGGAGAAATTGGAAAAAAAGCTACTGAAAAAAATTCTGTAAAATGTATATGGGGAGATGCATTTGAAAGTATCAAATCTGCAAAAGATGATACTTATGATCATATCTTTGTTGATTTAAATGATGACCAGTTCTGTATTGATCTCGCAGCTAAAAATATGGANTCTTTAGTAAGAATTCTAAAACCCAAAGGCGTAATTACTGCTCAAGTTGGAAGCCAAGATAAAAAACCTCTTCAAGTTGAAAATTGGATGAATGTTTTTAATCACAACTTTGGAAACACAACATTATCAAGAGTTTATATACCTAGTTTTGATTGTTCTTGGAATTTCTCTTCGTCAATAAATCATTAATTTTTCTTTTTAATTATTAATTTTTGTGAAATAATAAATTTAATTATTTTGGAGGGAAAATGAATAAATTAAAAATATTTGGAATGGGAATATTAATTTCCNTATTCTTATCAATTACTTCAAATGCAGAGACAATCAAAATCGGAACAGANGGAGCTTATCCTCCTTGGAATTCTAAGGATGCTTCAGGCAATCTAATTGGTTTTGAAGTCGANCTTGCAAATGAATTATGNGCAATAATGAAAGCAGAATGTACAATTGTTGAACANGATTGGGACGGAATGATACCAGCATTAGTAATGAGAAAATTTGATGCAATCATGGCCGGTATGTCAATCACTGCTGAAAGACAAAAAACAATTACTTTCTCACAAGGTTATGCTGACGAAGTTGCTTCTTTAGCAGTTATGAAAGGTTCGAGTCTTGAAGGTATGGATACACCAGAAGGAATAAATTTATCTTTAGGTGGTGGAGATGTTAAAAAGGCTCTTAAAACTTTAACTGAAGCTTTAGCAGGAAAAACAGTTTGTGTTCAGACTGCAACTATTCACCAGAATTTCTTAGATTCAGGAGACGTAGGTAAAGTTAATGTTAGAACTTATAAAACTCAAGATGAAGTAAATTTAGATTTAGCTTCTGGAAGATGTGATGCAGCACTTGCGGCTGCTGTAGCGTTTACAGATTATGCTGATAAATCAGGGAAAGCTGTTGTACTAGTTGGACCAACTTTTTCAGGCGGTGCTTTTGGAAATGGTGTTGGTGTTGGAATTAGACAAGGTGGAGATGATGCTATTGGCAAGAGAGATGCTAAACTTTTAAAAGACTTCAATAAAGCAATTGATAAAGCTCGAAAACAAGGAATTATTAGCAAACTTGCTATTAAACACTTTGGTTTTGACGCTTCTATGTAATTAATTTCAGATTAGGCGACTATAATATATAGTCGCCAATCTATATGGAACTTCTCGCATTTGGTAAAACTGGTTGGGGTGACGAGTTATTTTACGCAACCCTGATGACAATAGCTGTATCTATTACAGCGATGTTAGTAGGTTTTCTCTTTGCATTGATATTTACACCTTTAAAATTATCAAAATACAAATCATTAAATTTAATTGGAAATTTTTACACAACAGTTATTCGGGGTGTTCCTGAACTTTTAGTAATTTACCTATTCTTTTTTGGAGGAAGTGGAGCGATTATGTATGTTGCTTCAATTTTTGGTTACTTTGAATATATTGAAATAAATGCATTTGTTACAGGTTCAATGGCTATTGGAATTATTTCAGGAGCTTATTCAACCGAAGTTTTTCGAGGCGCAATCCAATCAATTGACAAAGGTCAGTTTGAAGCTGCTAAGGTATTAGGAGTAAGTAAATTTGTCCAATTTTATAAAATAATTTTACCTCAAATGTTAAGGTTAGCNATTCCAAATTTAAGTAATGTTTGGCAAATTACTCTTAAAGACACTTCGCTTATTTCGGTAACTGGCTTAGTTGAAATAATGAGACAATCTTACATAGCTGCAGGCTCTACCAGAGATCCGTTATTTTTTTATTCNTTCGCAGCAGTCTTATACTTGATGCTTACTTATCTAAGTATGAAGTTAATCAATAGATTAGAAGTTAAATATAGTAGGGGTTATTGATGGATTTAGATTTAATGATCAATAGTTTTCCGAAACTTTTAAGTGCCACTTTGATCACTTTAAAGCTTTTATCTGCATCTTTATTTTTTGGATTATTAGTTGGGCTTTTGTTTGCGATCTTAAGNATGAATAAAAATATTTTTATAAATAAGTTTGCTTATGGTTATTCATATGTTTTTAGAGGNACACCTTTATTAGTTCAAATTTTTATTATTTATTTTGGCTTAGGACAAATTGAGTATTTAAGAGCTTCATTTTTATGGGTAATTTTAAAAGAGCCATATTGGTGTGCTATAATAGCTTTTACTTTAAATACCGGTGCATATACGTCAGAGATATTAAGATCAGCTTTTCAAACAATTAAACCAGGTATAATTGAAGCAGGAAAAAGTTTAGGTATATCTAATAAAATTATCTTTTATAAAATTCAAATTCCAATTGCTATCAGACAATCGCTCCCAGCTTATGGAAATGAAATAATATTAATGATGAAAGGAACATCGTTGGCAAGTACAGTAACTTTGATGGATCTAACAGGAGTTGCCAAATATATAATTTCAACAACTTTTAAACCTATNGAAGTTTTTATTGTTGCAGGAGGAATTTATTTATTTATGACCTTTTTGATACATAATTTAATTAAGTATTTAGAAAAAAAGTATAGTTTTCAATAAAATTAAGAATGTATCTTTCACAAAAACAAATCAAAGATTATCAAAATTTTGGAGTAATANTTGTAAAAGATATTTTTAATGAATGGATTGAACCTTTAAGAAAAGGATTACAAAAAGTTTTAGATAAACCAAGTAAACATGGAAGAGAAAATGTTAATAATAATCAAGGTAGATTTTTTGAAGACTATTGTAATTGGGAGAGAATTGAAGAATTTAAAAATTGTATTTTTAATTCNCCTGCTGCCGAGATAGTTGCGGAAGCAACTTCATCAAAATCCTCACAAATTTTTCATGAACATATATTTGTTAAAGAACCAGGAACACACAAAGAAACTCCTTGGCATCAAGATATGCCCTATTATTGTGTAGATGGAAATAGTACAGGAAGTTTTTGGATACCATTGGATAATGTTGATCAAGAAAATAATATTAAATTAATTTTAAATTCACATAAATGGCCAAAATTAATTAGACCAACTAAATGGTCAAATGATCAATCTTGGTACAAAGATGAAACTTCTTTTATGGATTTACCAAGTATTGAAACTTTTCAAAAAGATATTTTAATTCCAGAATTAAAATTGGGAGATGCTGTACTTTTCAATTTTAAGATAGTTCATGGCTCAAGTGGAAACAATACTTCAAAATCTAGAAGGGCNTTTTCAATGAGATTTTTAGGAGATGATGTTCGATATCTAGATAGGGGNGGACCAACTTCACCACCGTTTGATGGAATTAATTTAAAATCTGGTGATTTAATGAGAGAGGATTGGTTTCCAANAATATTTAATAGNTAGTGTATTCTTTAATTTCTTTTATTTTTGATCCNGTATGATTATTTATGTCTAACTTTATTTTAGCCCTAGTATCATTAAGAAAATGNACATCTCTAGATAATCTTATAAAATCTTCTCCAAAATTTGAATCATTTTCACAGTTTCTTTTATCATCTTCAATAATCCACAATTTTGAATTTACATTCTTTAAAGCTACAAAAAATTTTTCTAATTTTATGTCCATTTTTACATTTTTTTCNAGTTCACTTTTNAAAACTTCATATTCATCATTTATAAATTTAAGCTTGTCTAAATCTTTAATTCTATCTTTTTTAATTTCTAAAATTGATATTTTATCAAAGAGCTCACCAACAGATACTTCAACTAGAATTTTATTCATAAAATTTTATACTATGTTAAATTGTTTTAANTATGTCTAATATTTTAATTATAAAACATGGTTCATTGGGTGATATAGCGCAAGCTTGCGGGGCAATTCAAGATATTTCTGAAAATCATAAGGGTGATGAAATCCATTTATTAACTACAAAACCTTATTTCGATCTATTTAAAAAAAATCCATATATTTCGAATGTGATTTTAGACAAAAGATTATCTAAACTAAATTTAATTTATTTATACTCATTAATGAGATCAATTAAAAAGNATAGTTTTTCAAAAATATATGACTTNCAAAATTCAAACAGGACATCTTTTTATAAAAGAATATTATTTCCAAAAGCATCAAAAGATGTTTGGTCTTCAACTGAAACTACACTTCCAGATGGTACAACTAAAGAAGATTTTGATAATGATTCTGTTTTAGAGAGATTTGATCATCAATTAAGAAATTCAGATATAAATACTAAAAATACAACTAGTCCTGATTTTACTTGGAGTTCTTCAGATATTTCTGAAATAAAAAATTATTATGAATTAAATAAATACATTGTTCTTTTTCCTTTTTGTTCACCTCATTTAACATCAAAGAAATGGCCTTATTATAATGAATTAATAAANATGATTAATGAAAAATTTAATAATGAATATAAAGTTGTTGTTGCACCAGGACCAAATGAAATTGATCAAGCTTCACAAATAAATGCTTTGTGTATTTTAGATAATGGAAAAGCTCTTAATATTTCACAATTATCTTCTTTAATTNAAGGNAGCACTTTTGTTGTTGGAAATGACACTGGTCCAGCTCATATGACTGCACATTTAGGATCTAAAGGNATAGCTGTTTTTGGTTCACATACNACAGCACACAAGGTAAGCATTGAAAGAAAAAACTTTAANGCCATCCAAGTTTCAGACTTATCAAAATTATCTGCTGATAATGTTTTTGAAAAATTATGTAATTTAATTTCTTAAATTAAGTTAAGTAAATTTTGTCAGATAATCCGTAGACAAGAATTGCACTCATTATCAATAAAATAAACGGTACAATNATACCTTCACCTGTAAATTTATCTGTNACGCCAAGTTTNCTTATGTTTTTAGAGTAATAGTTAGTTATAGTAACTACTAAGTGAGTAATAANTATNAGGTTAAAAAATGACCAAGTTCCCTCAACACCATTTGGTCTTATAAACATTATGTATAATGCCATTAGTATCCAAGCTAAGAAAAANGCACCTAAAAATCTAACCATGAATGCAGCAGTATGATCGATACCAAATTTATCCATGAATTTTCTTGTTCCNACTAATAATTGAGCAGCATAGAATGCCAACATACCAAAATGAATTATGTAAATTACTAAGTAAATTATTCCATTAAATTTTTCNATCATATTNAAATTCTATAAGATTCTCTTATATTTTTCAATTATCTTATTCCAATGAAAATTTTGTGANTTTATTTTTGCAGCTTTNCCGTANTCAATATATTTTTTATCTTTTANTAAATTTTCTATACNAGANTAAACATCNTNAAGTTCATTNCCATCACATATTAATCCAGTNTTNTCNTGANCNATNGCATCNGNAGCNCCACCATCTTTTCCNCCNANAGANNNNANNCCATATTGTNCNGCTTCNANATANGCNATTCCAAATCCCTCAACNGATTTTTTATGNATAATTGATGGCATTNNAAANATNTNNGATTTAGCAATTANAGNATTTTTNAAATNANNANTNATATNTTTNAANAACATNACTTGNNNTNCNANATNTANTTCTTNAACTAANNTTTTTAACATTTTNTTCNTCATCNCCATNNCCNANACAAATATANACNATNTCNGGNTANNTTTGTTTTANATTTCTTAATGCCATAATAACTTTTTCATGATTTTTTCTTTTATCAAATCTTGAAACCGTAATTAATCTTGGAGATTTAACTTTTAGTAAGCTTTCAATTTTACTTAATGATTTTTTATCCAAGTCTTCCGCAGGATCTACCCCAGGATTTATTACTATGATTTTATCTCCATTTACTCCACAATTTATTGCTAAATTTTTTGTATATTCAGAATTAGCAATTACTTTTTCAACATTATTTAGAACATTTAAAATACGCTTGTTTGACTTTGATCCTTTTGGATGATTAATTTCTTTACTATGTATTAAACAATATTTTTTCTTATTAGTTTTAATAAGCTCTAAGCTTTTCCAGTGATCGGCGATTATACCTTCTATTTTATTTTCTTTTATAAATTCGTTGATCAATTGTGCTTTTCTATATTTTCTTAATAATTTTATTCCACCAACTCTTTCAATTGAAAATGAAGCCTGTTCATCAAATATTTTATGGTTTTCTGTGTAATCTGCAAAAACTTTTGTCATGAAGTTTTTAGACAATTCTCTTGAAAGACCCCACATTAAACTTTGCATTCCACCAACTTCAGGTGGAAATGATCTAGTTACAATCAAATACATTAATCATACTTCCATTTTATACCGCAACCGGCACTAGGGATTTGATCTTTAGGACCTTGTCCTGTCTTAGAAATTTGTTTCATTGCTTTAAATAAATCGCTTTCATCTTCTCTGACAGGTGTTAAATTTTTTAATTCTCTCATTCGGCCTCTATATTGAAGTTCTAAATTTTTATTGTAACCAAAAAAATCTGGTGTACATACGGCATCATAAGATTTGGCTATTTCTTGTGTTTCATCAATTAAATAAGGAAAATTAAATTTATTATCTATTGAAAATTTTATCATATTTTCAAAAGAATCTTCTGGATACTTTATTGAATCATTAGAGCATATTGCAACTGAATTAATTCCTAATTTTTTTAATTCGCCACAATCGTTTACAATATCTTTAGTGACAGCTTTTACATAAGGACAATGATTACAAATGAACATAATTAATGTTCCATTTTCTCCTTTAATATCATTAAGAGAAATAATTTTGTTATCTGTAGATTTTAATTCGAATGGTAAAGCTTTCTTGTTAAAATCACATATTGGAGTTTGAACTGGCATACTGTAAGAATATATAAATTATGTTTTACGATTTAAAAGATAAAAAACCAAAAAACTCTGGCGAAAATTGGGTAGCACCAAATGCCACTATAATAGGCGATGTAACATTAGAGAAAAATTCAAGTGTTTGGTTCAATGCAGTTTTAAGAGGCGATATAGAAAATATTCATTTAGGTGAGGGATCAAATATTCAGGACGGAAGTGTTCTACATACAGATCCAGGATTTCCATTGAAAATTGGAAAGAATGTAACTATTGGTCATTTAGTTATGCTGCACGGCTGCACAATAGGAGATAATAGTTTAATTGGTATTGGTGCTGTAATTCTTAATAATGGTAAAATTGGAAAAAATTGTATTATAGGTTCCAAATCATTAATTACAGAAAATAAAGAAATTCCTGATAATTCTTTAGTAATGGGATCACCTGGAAAAATTATTCGTCAATTAACAGAAGCTGAAATTGAAGCAATTAAGCAAAACGCAATAAGATATCAAGAAAACTGGAAAAAATATTCAAAGTCTGTATTTTAAATTTATGAATAAATTATTAATAATTTTATTTACTTAAATAGTAGACCATTGACTGAATAAACTATTAATCCAATAATTATTATAAATAAAATTAAAAAAGATATTTTTCCACTTAGTTTTGTTTTAATATTTGTTTTTCCTTCTTTAAACTTTTTGACATGAATACTACCAAATCTCATTACAACTAAACCTAAAATAATTAAAAATGCTGCAAATATGTATCCAGTAATCAT